>URLU01000058.1 GCA_900548765.1 uncultured Lachnobacterium sp. | reverse complement strand
CTCCCAGACATAGTAATCCAGTTCATTTATCATGCCTGTCTCTTCAAACATCGGGATAAACTCGTTTGGCGAAACCATTCCCCTCTGCGGATGATTCCATCTGACAAGCGCCTCGGCTCCCACAATTTTATTTTCCATTATATCAGTCTGTGGCTGAAGATATATCTCAAACTGCTTTTCCTTTAAGGCTTTGGCAAGCTCCTCCTCGGACATGGCATCCACTATAAGTCTCTCGTGCAGGCTCTCATCATAATAGGCTATAATACCCATTCTTCTGTCCCTGACATCTTCCAAAACCATTTCCGCGCTGTTTAAAATCTCATCAGCAGTTTTCTTTCTATCCCTTATAATATATGCGCTCAGATAATAGTGGACTGTGAGTCCGTAGCCTCTCGCTGCAATAACTGAGTTGCACACATCTATAAATCTCTTCTCATCATAATCCTTATAAGGCATCATAAGTGCAAAGCGGTCAACACCAATTCTTGCAAAAAACCAGCCCGGCATTTTCCTGCTGTAAAAGCCCTCTGTTATGGATAAAATCAAATCGTCGCCCACACTTTTGCCCAGAATATCATTAAATAATTTAAACTGGCATATGTCTGATATTAACAATATGTATTCTTCGTCAGGATTGTCCCTCAAGGTGTTCTCCATGATTTCAAGGAAATACTCCCTGTTCCACAGACCGGTAAGCGAATCCCTGGTAGCATGGTAGGTAGCCTCATCCTTTAAGGCTTCCTGCCTTGAAATATCATGATATATGAAAAGCATACCCACATACTGTCCATTCTTTTCCCTGAGCTCCTGACCATCAATCAGATAGGTACTCAGATTAATCTTTGTGGTCATGGTAAACTCCCTGGTTTTTCCGGCGCTCCGCCTCTCCTTTGTCAAGATATACTTGAGGTTGCTCCTCTTAGCAAAATCATCAAGGCTCATACCCTTTTCAACCTTAAGTATCTGTCTGGCCGGTTCATTTACAACCTGCAATTCATCATCACAGTCAAACATCAGAAGTGGAACCGACACATTGCTTATGACAAAGTCTTTCATCACATTCATTCTATCCCTCGGCTGGTAGAGATATGAGTAGAAAATAATCCCCTCACATACAGTCAGCAAAAACACCGCCGGATAATTTAAAAATCCTGTAAAAATCCTTGCTGCAGAGCACAATACAAGTCCTGCCAGAAAAGCAATTCCAAGCTGTATGTACCTTCTCTTGAATACATATTCGCACCTAAAAGCATTTCTGAACATCATCATCGAAAGCAGGATTTCCATAAATACACAATAAACTATGTGACTTAAAAATACTGCGTTTACCTCAGGTCTTATCAGCAATCCGTATTGCACACTGTCTGCAGACTCAAAGGAATAAAAATATCCTGTACATATGTTAATAAAGATGATTGCAATGTCCAGTATAGTCAGGCATCTGAATAAATTTTTGAGAAGATTCTCATACTTAAAATTTATCTTGCTGTATCTGTAAGAAAAATTCAGAATCGTCCTTATCACTATCACCTCCAGGATAAGAACAATCCCATAATTAATGGTGTAGATTCTGTAGTTATCCGTGAAAAATGACAAAAGGCAGACTACATCCATAGCAAGTATAAGCTTCAACTGATTTTTCAGACGCACAGCCTTATCACTTTTATTTCTCCCGATAAAAAACATAAGCAATACAGTTATAGTAATAGTTATGATAGCCAAATACATTGATGCAAAATATAATTTCATAAACCTCTCCATCTTCTCCAAATGTAATGTGATGTTATAATTATAAATTATAACATTCCTAATAATAAAGTACTAGTCCTTTCCAGCCATTTTTAAACATTATGGTGCCAGACTTGTTACTGTTCAAACGCAAGCTTGACATCTCACTGTCAGGCTATGCGCCACTGTGTGATCGGTAACCCAAACCAAACCAGCAACCAGCTGCTTCTCCCTATGCAAAGCAAAAGAAAGGCACCTACCGAATCATATGTTCTGCAGGTGCCTTTCACTCTTCAATATCCAATGGATTCTACCTCTCTATTCTTTTGTACTTTGATATCGTCTTCCGATTCTACTTTCTTTCGTTTACCTTAAATGGTTCTTAGGATTGGCTCAGTATATGAAATAATCCTTTCCCAAGCTCTATCCATTTCTCTTTTATGTAATTTACCACTGGTTTCCCGTCTATAGTATCGGTGTGCTAGGGTTGCTCCTTACCAAAACTGCTGTCTCCTTTGGACTGTACCTCCTTTGCTTAGTTTATGCTTTTTTATCTTTTGTTCCTTGCTTTGTTTTTCTTTTGTTGAGTTTAATATAGCACACGATTAACCTAATGTCAAGTTCTTTTTCAAATTATTTTACTATATTTTTACCATTTTCTGTCAATTTTAAATTACATCAACCCTGTCACCAGCAGTTTTCCTGCATACTTTGGTATAAAGAAGGACAGCATAGAAAATCTCTACACTGTCCTTTGATGCACTTCTATTTTGCAAAATATTTATCCAGACCATGTGAGTACTCAAGCACATTCTGGAGCATTTCCCTTGCATTGTCAGAGCTTGCCCTGTTGCTCTCTGAAATATTTGATGCCTCCGAGCTGCTGGCTGTAATCTCCTCACTGGTGGCCGACAACTGATTTATGCTGTCAACAATGGCATTGTTTGACTCCTTGAGTTCAATTATCATCTTGTCAATTCCATTCATCTCCTCAGTGAGCTCCTGCATATTCTTATCAATCTGGGTGAAATTGTCAGAAGCTGTTCCAATAAGGATTGTCTGCTGCTCTGTGGCTTCCAGGGATTCCTTGATAGAACCGGATGCTTCATCAGAGTAGGTGCTTAACTCCTCAACAATCTCTGTGATGCTCTCGGTTGACTGTTTGGTCTGCTCTGCAAGCTGTCTAATCTGATCAGCAACAACCGCAAATCCTTTTCCTGCTTCTCCAGCTCTTGCAGCCTCAATTGAAGCATTAAGCGCAAGCAAGTTAGTCTGGCTTGATATTTCAAGAATCATGTCTGTAATCTTGCGCACATCCTCAGTCTTTTGTCTCAGATTGTCCATAGACTGAACAACACGATTATTGGTTTCTGCTATTTTGCCGGAATGCTGGCTAAGCTCATTCATGGTCGCAAGGCTTTCCTCCACAGCATCCATAGACAGCCGGGCTTTATCAACCGCACTCTCAGTCCTTTCAACCGCATCATCGATGGCATCCTGTATGCTCTGGGTCATAACTGTCTGCTTCTGGATATTTTCAGCTGTATTGTATGTACCCTTGGTTATACCAGACACCGCCTCGTCAATATCCTGGGCTGAAACAGAAAGCTGGTCAAGCAGATTGTTTGCCTTGCCGGTTTTCTCCTGCACGCCCTTGGCTATGTCAAGTACATCCTCCATGATGAGCTTCTGGATTTCCTGTTCATCCTGCATTGAATACATGGCATCATGATTAAATCTCCAGGAAATCTTGTTGGCCAATGAAATCACAAGGATTGTAACAACCACAATACTCATGACAACACCCTCATGACTTATGGAATCAGCAGAGCTTACCAGTCCCAGGACAATCAGAATAAATCTAACCACATTGGTTGCGCCAAAGGCAAGGCAGGAACGATTCATCAGCTTTTTATCCATATACGGCATCATGGAAATAAGAATCGGTATGCAGCCTGCATTTATACAGCTATTGCCATTTACAAGTATTGCCACAAAATATATCACAATAAACTGTATGATACATATTCTGTTCATTACCGGATTCTTTTTATTTTTAAGATACATAGCCGCACAAACTATCATGCCGCCTACTGCCCACAGGATACCAAAAGCTGCCAGCGGACTGCTGCCATAATTAAAAGTTATAAAAAGCATGTTTATAACAATCCCTATTTCAAGGATTGTGTATATCAAAAACAAAAACCTGTTATTAAGAGAAAGCTTCGGTTCCTTGGTCTTGTAGATTCGTTTGTCAATCTTTTTCCTCAGGTATTCCAGCCTCTCTTCTCTTGACATTTCCTTTTCCATTGTGATTCCCCCTTAGTGTCTGCACATTCTGATTAAGTACTATTTTACTATAGTAGTGAGGGAAAAACAATATGTTGTTTACATAGCCTCCGACACTCTGATGTTTTCAGAAAATGACCGGCATTAATCAAACTCAATTATTAAATTTATTCTTCATTCACCTTAGCCAATTTAGCTGCCTGGTCCGCAGCTATACAAGCATCAATAATTTCCTGAATGTCTCCATTCATAATCTTATCAAGCTTGTAAAGTGTAAGGTTAATTCTATGGTCTGTCACACGTCCCTGTGGGAAGTTATAGGTACGAATCTTCTCTGCTCTGTCTCCTGTACCAATCTGGCTCCTTCTCTCAGCAGCCTCTGCATCCTGCTTCTTCTGAAGCTCTAAGTCATATAACTTGGCTCTTAAGAGGGCAAATGCCTTTTCCTTATTCTGAAGCTGTGACTTCTCAGTCTGGCTGTAGATAACGATTCCAGTTGGATAGTGAGTAAGACGAACAGCAGAATCGGTTGTATTGACACACTGTCCACCATTTCCAGATGCACGCATAACATCAATTCTGATATCCTTTTCATCAATCTGTACATCTACTTCCTCTGCCTCCGGCATTACTGCAACTGAACAGGTAGATGTCTGGATACGTCCCTGGGACTCTGTCTCAGGCACACGCTGTACACGGTGTACACCTGACTCATACTTAAGGATTGAGTAGGCTCCTGTTCCTTTTACCATAAACTCTACAGACTTCATTCCACCAATACCGGTCTCATCTGCTTCAAGTGTCTCGCACTTCCAGCCCCTGCTCTCTGCATAGTGTACATACATTCTGAAAATCTCTGCTGCAAAAAGTGCTGCTTCCTCTCCACCTGCACCTGCACGGATTTCTACTACTACGTTCTTATCATCATTAGGGTCCTTTGGCAGAAGTAAAATCTTAAGCTTCTGCTCAAGCTCCTCTACTTTTGCCTTAGACTCACTGAGTTCTTCCTTAGCAAGCTCTCTCATTTCCTCATCTGACTCTTCCTCCAGCATAGCCAATGAGTCCTCAATATTCTGCTTACCTGCCTTATATTCTTTATATGCCTCAACTATCGGAGCCAGATCATTCTGCTCCTTCATAAGCTTTCTGAATCTGTTGGTATCGTTTGCCACATCCGGCTCACTGAGCAGATTCATAAGCTCCACATAGTGATGTACTAAATCTTCTAATTTATCAAACATGGTTTCTACCTCTCTTTACAACATTCCAACAACAACACGGTCATTATGTGCCAAATCCTTTATCACACCCACATTTCTAAAACCGGCATAAGTCAGCATATCTGACACAGCCTGTCCCTGATCATTGCCTATCTCAAATAGAATCTTTCCATTCTCCTTCAGGAAGGATTTGCATTCTTTGATTATCTTTCTGTAAAAATATAAGCCATCCTCATGTCCATCCAGTGCGTCCAACGGCTCGAACTCACAGACCTCCGGCATAAGTGTAGGCACTACATCTGACCTGATATATGGGGGATTTGACACTATCATATCATATTTATCTGAGAGATTCTCAAACATATCACGTCTCTCGAAATCAACTGCCACATTATTGAGCTTGGCATTTTCCTTAGCTACATTCAGGGCCTGTTTTGATATGTCACTGCCTGTTCCCTGTATACCACTGCATTTTTTTAATATACTGATTATGATACAGCCTGAACCTGTGCACATATCAAGTATACTCATGCCCGGCTCCACAAGCTTTATAGCTTCTTCAACCAGAGTCTCTGTGTCCTGACGCGGAATCAGCACATTGCTGTTCACATGAAAAGTAAGCCCCATAAATTCCTGCTCTCCTGTGATATACTGAAGCGGAACTCTCTCGGCTCTTTTCTTGATTAAACCCTTATATTCATTAAGCTGTTCCGGCAGAATCTCATCCTTCATGTGCATGTAGTAAGCTGTTCTGTTCATCTTACATTCCTTTGACAGCAACAGCCATGCATCATTTTCTGCTTCTTCTATCCCAGCCAGCTCCAATATGTGTATCCCCAAATCAATCGTCTCTTTGTACGTCATGAATTATATTCTTCCTTCTGCCACTTTTTCCAGTCAAATACTGCTTCAACAGAGGCTATTCCCACCTCTATCATATCATCATCCGGTTCCTTTGTTGTAAGCCCCTGCATCCATAAGCCCGGCTTGCTTAAGAGGTTGACAAACCAGTTGTCATATCTGCCTGCCAGCCTGATGAACTCATAAGACACTCCCGCTATAACCGGAATCAGCAAAAGTCTTATAACCAGCCTTAGTATTTTGGAATCAATCTGTATAAACATGAAAAACACAATGCTTATCAGCATAACTATAAGCAGGAAGCTGGTTCCACACCTCTTATGCAATCTGGAGCTTTTTCTGACATTCTCAACATTAAGCTTAAGCCCCTGCTCAATACAGTTTATACATTTGTGCTCTGCACCATGATACATGAAGGTTCTCTTAATATCAGGCATAAGAGAAATAAGTGCAATATATGCGATAAATATTGCAAGTCTTATGATACCCTCGATTAGTGTAATCACCAGTGTTGACTCAATAAACTTTTGAAAAAATATAGATAAAAAGTATGGAAGGGCAAAGAATATTGCAAGCGCCATAATAACAGAGAATACAACCGTACCTCCCATCATTGCCTTTTCCTGCTTCTTTTCTTTTGCTTCAAGCTCTGCCCTTTCATCCTCTGAAAGTCCTTCCTTCTGACTCGGCTTCTCTTCCTCATCTTCAAAAAATGATGAAGAATACATAAGCGTGCTCATACCCAGATACAGCGAGTCAATAAAGTTAAACACACCCCTGAATACCGGCAGCTTTCTTATATGTGCAAAGCTTTTCTCAGCCTTATAATCCCATACATTTGTCTCAATTTCCTTGTTGGGCTTTCTGACTGCCACAGCGTACTTATCCTGATTTTTCATCATTACGCCTTCCATAACAGCCTGTCCGCCAATTCCTGAATACTTCATGTAAGCCCCTCAACAATCAATTCTATAAAAACTTTTCTGTAGAGTAAGAAAGGTTGAGGCATATTGCAACCTCAACCTTTTACGCAACTCTTATTTCTAGTTCATACCATACTTCTTGTTGAACTGCTCAATACGTCCACGAGCCTGGTTAGCTTTCTGCTGTCCAGTATAGAATGGATGGCACTTAGAGCAAATTTCTACGTGGATTTCTGGCTTTGTAGATCCTGTTACAAATGTGTTTCCACAGTTGCATGTAACAGTTGCCTGATAATAATCTGGATGGATTCCTTCTCTCATGATTTTCACCTCTTTTATATTCTTATCGTATTTCTTTAGCTTCACTCTTTATACCCGTATGCCCGATCCGCATATGATATTTGTATCAAGAATGACACGTTACGTCCGTTTACATCCCGATAAACAGCTTAATTATTGTAGCATATACATATAGCATTTGCAATAACTATTTTATAAAATTCTGTTTTTCTTTACCATGTTTACAAATTCTGCATTTGTCTTGGTATGGGCAAACATATTTAAGATATTCTCAACAGCCTCATCTGAGCGCATTCCATTGAATGCCTTTCTCATATTATCAACCGCAGCCTGCTCATCTGGATTTAGGAGTAAGTCTTCTCTTCTTGTTCCAGATTTTACAATATCAATAGCTGGGAAGATACGCTTTTCAGAGAGCTTTCTGTCAAGTACAAGTTCCATGTTACCTGTTCCCTTGAACTCCTCGAACACTACATCATCCATCTTGCTTCCTGTGTCAACCAGGGCTGTAGCAAGGATTGTAAGGCTTCCGCCATTTCTCATATTTCTGGCTGCACCGAAAAATCTCTTTGGCATATGAAGTGCAGCCGGATCAAGACCACCTGAAAGAGTTCTTCCACTTGGTGCTACTGTGAGGTTGTAAGCTCTAGCAAGTCTTGTGATACTGTCGAGAAGAATCATTACATCCCCTCCATACTCAACAAGTCTCTTTGCTCTCTCGATAACCATCTCAGATACCCTCTTGTGGTGCTCTGGAAGTTCATCAAATGTAGAGTAGATAACCTCAACATTCTCGCCTTCAATAGCTTCCTTGATGTCTGTAACTTCCTCTGGACGCTCATCAATAAGCAGGATGATAAGGTGCATTTCAGGGTTATTCTCTTTAATAGACTTTGCAATTTCCTTGAGTAAGGTTGTCTTTCCAGCCTTAGGCTGTGAAACAATCATACCTCTCTGTCCCTTTCCAATAGGCGAGATAACGTCTACGACTCTCATGGCAACACTTGCCCCTGGTCTCTCAAGACGGAGTCTTTCATCTGGGAAAATAGGTGTGAGATTCTCAAAGCTCACTCTCTTCTGTGCCTCTGAAGGTGGTAATCCGTTCACCTTTGTCACATATAAAAGTGCAGAGAATTTTTCTCTTTCTGTCTTAACCCTCGTGCTTCCCGTCACAATATCTCCTGTTTTCAGATTAAATCTTCTAATCTGTGATGGTGATACATAGACATCATTTTCTCCTGGCAGATAATTGTCACTACGGATAAATCCAAATCCATCCGGCATGACCTCAAGGATGCCCTCTGCGATATTACCGCTGTCAATGCTTGACAAATCCTCTCTAACAGCAGCTACTTCACTCTCGTCTGAGGCGAATTCCCTGTTATGAGTTCTTCGCTCATAAGGTCTCCTTGGCTCTTCATTGTTTTCTTTTGCTGATTCCATGCCTGCGACTCTTTCGTCCTCCTCAAGCATTCTGACAATCAGTTCTTCCTTCTTTAATCCCGATAACCCTTTAAGCCCTCTAGCCTTTGCCAGTTCTTTTAAAGCCACAGCAGAAAGAGTTTCGTATTTTTCTCTCATATTTTTATCCATCTAATATTCTCCTTAAAATAAAAAAATGGGATTACTGTCTGAATCGACATGATGTTTCAATAAGTGTATTATAACTCATTGTTTCAAAAATAGGAACCCCTTTTTTTCTTGATTTGTATATTTATCAATGTTATCATGAATTGGTTGTTAATACTATATAAATAAAGAGGAGAAAGACCATGGATAACAAAGAAAAAGCTTTAAAATGTCATGAGGAGTGGAATGGCAAGCTGGAAACCATCGCAAAATCTAAGGTAAATTCCAGAGATGACCTTGCAATTGCATACACACCGGGTGTTGCCGAGCCATGTAAAGTAATTGCCAAAGACAAGGAACTCGCTTACAAATACACCTGGAAATCAAACACTGTTGCTGTTGTTTCAGACGGCAGTGCCGTCCTTGGTCTCGGAAATATAGGTCCATATGCAGCAATGCCTGTTATGGAGGGAAAATGTGTACTTTTCAAAGAATTCGGTAATGTAAATGCTGTTCCAATCTGCCTTGACACCCAGGACACAGACGAAATCATTGCGGCTGTCAAGAATATCGCTCCCGGCTTTGGTGGAATCAATCTTGAGGACATCTCAGCTCCACGCTGCTTTGAGATTGAGGAAAGATTAAAGGAGATTCTTGATATTCCTGTATTCCATGACGACCAGCACGGCACAGCCATCGTTGTTCTGGCAGGAATCATAAATGGTCTGCGTGTGACTGGCAAGAAAAAAGAGGACTGCAAGGTTGTAGTAAATGGTGCAGGCTCTGCTGGTGTGGCCATCACAAAATTAATTCTTAAATATGGATTTAAGAATGTGACCATGTGTGACCGTCACGGAATCATAGGAAAGGACTACCCTGACTTAAACTGGATGCAGAAGAAAATGACAGAGGTTACAAACCTTGACAATGCTTCCGGAACTCTCGCAGATGCACTCAAAGGTGCTGACATCTTCGTAGGTGTTTCTGCTCCTAATATTGTTACACCTGAGATGGTCGCTTCTATGAATAAGGACTCTATCCTTTTTGCCATGGCAAACCCTGTACCTGAAATCATGCCTGATGCAGCAAAGGCTGCAGGTGCAAGAATCGTGGGAACTGGAAGAAGTGACTTCCCTAATCAGGTAAACAACGTAATCGCCTTCCCTGGTATCTTCCGTGGTGCTCTTGAAGGACGTGCAAGACAGATTACAGAGGAAATGAAGCTTGCAGCCGCTGAGGCTCTGGCTCATCTCGTATCAGATGAGGAGTTAAATGACGACTTTATCATGCCGGAAGCCTTTGACCCTCGTGTGGCAGATGTGGTAGCCGAGGCAGTTAAGTCCCATATCAAATAATATGTTTTACTCTTTAAATCAATATTGTAAGGACACCTTCGGCGAAAAAGTCTACCGCTTATCCCTTGACGCAGGCATGACCTGTCCAAACAGGGACGGAAGTCTCTCCACCGAAGGCTGCTTTTTCTGCAGTGCCGGCGGCTCAGGAGATTTTGCTTCTGACAGCAGGCTTCCCATAAAGGAACAGATTGCCCAGGCAAAATCACTGCTTAAGGAAAAAACTAATTGCAGCAAATTTATTGCATACTTTCAGGCATACACCAACACCTACGCCCCTGTCAGCTATCTAAGAGAAGTATATACAGCGGCTATAAACGAGCCGGACATTGCCGCACTATCCATCGGCACCAGAAGTGACTGTCTCTCACCTGAAATAATAGACCTGTTAGATGAATTAAACCGCATAAAGCCTGTATGGATTGAGCTTGGTCTCCAGACCATCCATGATGATACACTGAAGGCAATGAACACTCACACCAGTCTTTTACAGTTTGAGTCAGCTTTGCACGAGCTCAATGCCCATGGCATAGATGTGATTGCCCATCTCATACTTGGACTGCCCGGTGAGACCAGGGAAATGATGCTTGAATCGGTAAAGTACCTTTCAAGGCTTCCTATTGCAGGAATAAAACTTCATCTACTCCATATATTAAAGGGAACAGCCCTTGCAGCCATGTACGAAAAGGAGCCCTTCCCTCTCTTTGAGCTGGACGAGTACTGCGACTTTATAGTTGACTGCATAGAGCTCTTGCCGCCTAAACTGGTTATTCACAGAATGACAGGTGATGGACCGAGAGCCCTGCTCATAGCCCCCCTTTGGAGTACTGACAAAAAGAGAGTGCTAAACACTATAAACAGGCGTTTCAGGGAAAGAAATACTTATCAGGGACGGCTCTTTGACAAGAATTAATTAGCAGAATATGAAAGAAGGATTTTTTATTTATGGCAGAACCATTTACCATATACAAGCTTACTATACTATACATGTTGGATAAGGCTGGTTTTCCACTTACCAATACACAGATTTCAAACTTTTTTCTCGAACAGGAATACACAGATTATTTCAGAGTACAGGAGGTAATAGGGGATTTAGTAAATGCCGATTTAATAAACTTTGAATCAACACACTCAAATACCCAGTATACACTCACAGCCGCAGGGCGTGAAACTCTTGGATTTTTCAAGGACAAGATTACAGACGGAATCGAAAATGATGTAAAACGCTTCTTTGAAAAAAACAAGCTGGAATTCAGACAGGAAAACTTCATCCTGGCTGACTATTATAAGACCACTAACCAGAACTATGATGTGCGCTGCCAGGTACGTTCAGACAGTACTACCGTCTTAGACTTAACCCTCGCTGTAACAACAAAGGAACAGGCAGAAGCGATATGTAATAACTGGAAAAATTCGAAT
>URLU01000057.1 GCA_900548765.1 uncultured Lachnobacterium sp. | reverse complement strand
CTTAAATCTGGTATATTTCAGTGAATCTAAATTTTCCTCACTCTCCGAAAAATAAGAATAATCATCTGCCAGCTCTTGTTCAATAATATCTGCATTTACTGTCTCAGACTCCCCCAGATAAGAGTATTCTGCCAGTTTTTCATAGTCCTTTGCCTTATATGCTTCAATTATCTCGTCATAAAATTCATCAAGATTGTCCTTACAGATATATTTATTTCCCGAAAACGGAAGGACATGACGGCGGAATTTTACAATTTTCACCTTCTCAGGATTTGATTTTTTATAATAAATATCCCCTATTACATGGTTTGCATCCATTCCGCTTTTTGTGACTTTGGTTCTGAGATGTACAGGAACATCAAGGTCTGCTGTATATTTTTTCCCTTGAATATAAAATGTCACTGTCAGCTCATATCCTCTATAGGTGCCATCGGTTCCATCGGTCGTTGTATCGTATGCCGTATAGCTTGTTAAATATCCGACCTCATATTCATCCGGCGTCAGCTTCTTATAAAAGATACACGAAAATAGCGCCAGCACCAGATATACTGCCACATAGATTATAAGTCCGAAGTAGATTAGATATATGATTCCACCGAATTTGGATTTGTCTGTGGCGTTTTTAAACTTTTTGATTATGTTCATGTTTCTTGTATAATTTCTCCCTGCATCTATTTATTAATTTCACCAGTCCACCTTTTACTTCCCAAAACTAATAAAGCAAAAGATAACACCAGCTCCGCAATTATTTTTATTGCATTAAAACTCCACGTTCCCTCTGCTACCCTTAAGGTTATCGACATCACCGGCTGAATTGCAATAAAGCAATATGCCAGACTTCCAAGATTTCTAAAAATCGATTCAAGAAAAGCAGGCGCAAATAGTACCGCAAAAGCAATTATTTCTGCATTAATTACTTTTTTGCAAAAGGTAGAGAAAAATGCAATTATAGCAGTTGTAAACAGGCTCTGAATAATGCTATTAAAAACATAATAAACTATGAATACACTAATCCTCTGGTTTGCAAGGGGAGTGTCAAAAACAAATATCTGTTCCATGGTCGCAGCTGTATCAGGCATGCCATATAAACACATATTTGTGATTCCTGTTAATAACATCAAAATCAGATTTATGCCTGCTGTAATTGACAAAACCACCAAAACTCTCGCTGTATAATCTTTAACTCTGCCCTTGGCAGTAGAATAAATCAGTTTATCGGTTCCCAGTTCTTTATCTTCGCAAAATATAGGAGTAAGCACTATTATCTGCACAATAATTCCTACTACAAGAATCAGCTCTGCCAAATCCAGAAAACGCTTATAGCCTGCTGCCAGATTAAAGTCATTTACAAAGTCCTGAACTCTACCGGCTTCAAGCACAGTTTGTCCCAGAAAAAAGACAAGCAGTGCTCCTGCCAATATCCATGTTATTTTTTTATTAAGTATTTTCTTTAATTCTTCACCATATAATTCCATTACAATCACCTACTCGCTCACAACATTGCAATAATATAAATAGGCATCCTCCAAATTCGGTTCAGCCTTTACCGCATTTGCGATTTTACAGTCATCCGATATAAATCTAACCTTAGTCACTCCGTCACTCTTTTTTATGGTTCCCTTTTCTGCTATTAAGTCCAAATATGAATCTTCCTTTGAAAACTCACATTCCCAGACCATATCCTGTATCGGTTCCAAAATCGACTCAATTGTTCCCTTGGCAACAATGCTTCCGTGTGACATCATGAGGATTTCATCCGCTATGTATTCGATATCAGATACAATGTGTGTCGATAATAATACAATTCTATCCTCTCCCAGTCCACCTATCAGATTTCTAAATTTGATGCGTTCCTGCGGGTCTAATCCCGCTGTGGGTTCGTCCAAAATCAAAAGCTTGGGATTATTTAATAGTGCCTGAGCTATCCCGACTCGTCTAATCATTCCGCCAGAATAGGTTTTTAACTGCTTCTTCCTGACTTCGTATAAATCCACAGCCTTAAGCAGTTCTACAACTCGTTCTTTTGCCACGAGCTTTGGAATTCCTTTTAGTACAGATATATAAGTCAAAAATTCTTCTGCCGTATAATCTGGATAAAAAGAAAAATCCTGAGGTAAATATCCAAGTAGTGCCCTGAATCTTTCTCCCATATGTTTTACATCAGTTCCATCATAGCTCACCTTGCCATCATACTTGAGTAAGTCACAGATGATTTTCATTAATGTAGTTTTGCCTACACCATTGGCTCCAACCAACCCATATACCCCATTTTTTAGAGAAATATTTATATTATTTAGTATGTTCTCGTCTTTGTATGATTTTTCTATATTTGAAAGAACCAGTTCCGCCATTTTTGATACTTCCTCTCTAAAATATTTTTGCTTACCATCTAAAACATTATATATACAGTAACATATATTTTCTTATAGTTCTATTTCCCAAAGAATCTCTTTTAAATTTTTTATTATTATAGTTCTTCTTTAGCTAAATATTTCTTAATATTTATTTTTAACTAATAGAATTTCCTTCAAACTTTCAGCGCAATCTCAACTCTCGCCCCACCAGTCTCATCCGAGTTTGCAAGCTTCACCCAGCCGCCATGCCTCTCCGCCACAGTCCTCGCAAAGAAAAGCCCTATCCCATAATGGCTGTCACTGCCCCTGCTGGAATCATCCATGAAAAACTGCTCTGTGCCGTGCTTTAAGGCTTCCTCTGAGAAGCCCTTTCCGCAGTCCTCCACACAGATTGTCAGAGTCTGCTTTTCTTCTCTCATGCTGATATTTATTGCTTTTTCTGCCTCAGTATGCTCCATGGCATTCTGAACAACATTCATGACCGCCCTCACGACCTGGTCATAGACTACGCTTATTTTCTGGCTGCTATATGCTTCCTTCCAGTTGATTTTTACATGATAAACCTCTGCCAGACCACATGCCCTGCGCTTTATATCATCAAGCAGGGTGCATGTCTCAACCTCCTCAAGCTGATCTGGGAAGCTGTCTGTGGACTTGGTGACATCTATTAATTTTTGCACATAATCCTGAATTTGCACTGCGCTGTTTGTGATATAGGCGATATTTTTGCTCTGCTCCTCTGTGGGATTGGTTTCTGAGAGAAGCTCCGCATTTCCCCTTACGATGGTGAGGGGAGTTTTTATGTCATGGGCTAATGCAGACATCTGCCTGTTTTTATCCTGCTCCAGCTTCCACTGCTTTTCCAAGGAGGCTCTTAATGCTGTTTTCATATTATCTATTGATGAAATGCAGTCATCAATCTCCTTTACGCCTGAGTAGGAAACCTCATATTCCAAATCTTGATTTTTGATTTTGTCTATCGAATTAAGGAGTGGTATCATTTTCGCTCTGATTTTTCTGCCAAAGCGCACTGAGGATACTAAAATAATTAAAATTATGCCGATGATGGTCACTACAATCATCATATTCTGCGGTCCTATGAAGCGGTCATTTAAGGCTGTGGAGCTGTACTTGGGTGCCAGGCTGTACTGTAACACCAGATACCCATCGCTTCTGAAAACTACTTTGTAGAAGTAGTTTCCTGACGTGTTTTTGTGATTTACCGCCTGCCAGGCAGTCTGGACTGATTTCTGTGGCATATTGCCATCTATGAGTTTTCCATCCATGGAAAAAAGCGCGTAATTACACAGGGGAGGTATCATGTCCTCTGTAATAGCGTCTGCATTCTGCAACGCCTCATAGGCTTCGTCAATCCTGCGCTCTGCATAATTTGCAGGATAGACAAAGCCTGTATTTATCATGAGGCTGAATATCACACACATGGCTACAATCCACGCTGACAAAGCTCCCAGCATGACCAGTACATATTTGATAAAAATTCTGCTTAAGGTGCTTTTGCTCATTCTTCCCATTTATATCCAATCCCCCAGACAGTTTTTATAGGCGCATAATCGTAATCGGCAAATTTTGTTCTTATGTTTTTGATATGGGTGACAATGGTGCTGTCGTTGCTCTCGCTGTCAAAGCCTAGCACCTCTTCCAAAATCTGCTCCTTGGAAAATACCTGTCCTCTGTTTTTTGCCAGAAATTCACAGATTTGATACTCTGCCTTTGTGAGGGCAATCTCGGTGTTGTCTATCAGTAACTGCTTCTGGGACAGGTTAAAGCATGCCCGCCCATGAGCCAGCCTCACCGACCGTTCCCTGTGCTCCCGCCTCAGATGGGCTGTGATTCTCGCTCGAAGCTCCATAACTCCAAAGGGCTTGAATATATAATCGTCTGCGCCAAGCGACAGACCATTGACCAGACTGTTCTCCTCCGTCTTGGCTGTGAGAAACAGTATGGGGCAGTCAACCAGCTTTCTGATTTTTGCACACAGCTCAAAGCCATCTATTCCGGGCATCATAATGTCAAGCAGAATCAAATCATAATCATTTAACTGCTCTGTTTTCAGCTCCAGTGGATTATCAAGCTTTGTCACCAGATGTCCGTCTCTGTTTAATATATTTTCCACCATATCAAGAATGGCTGTGTCATTGTCAACTGCCAGTATTTTTGCCATAAATCCCCCTATTCCGTCACTTTGCTTCCTTCCCAGTGGTATGACCACAGTAAATAGCAGCTTATACTAAAAATCATAAATATTGTATACAAGAGTCCTATATTTCCCGGTGCAGTATCTGCACCGCTGTCCCCCAGTGTCATTTTCAAATAAGTCTGCACCACCCTGCCAGTCCATGAGATAAATACATATTTCCAGACAAAAACTCCCATGTTGGTGATAAAGAGTGCGCTCACCAGTCCTGATATTATGCCGCCTGCAATTGACACGCCCTTGCCAAATCGAAAAGCAAGAATCATTTGCCATATATAAATCGGCAGGCTGCTCAGCCATATGACAAGCGAAGCCCTGATGCACAGCCACATCCTGCCCCTCATTCCAAATATCAGTGAGGTGAAAAGCAGGGCAAGCAGTCCAAGGACAAGTAAAATGACTAATTTGGACAGAAAAGCGGTGAGCTTCTGTGGTATGGTCAGCATATTGTGATAGTTTCCTGCATTTTGCTCCTGTTCCATCAAGCCCGCGGTAAAAACTCCGATTAGGAGGGGCAGCCCTGTGCCCAATGCCTGATAAAAGACAATCAGCTTGCTATTTTCATCCCATGGTGAAAATGAATAGTAGAGTAAAAATATTCCGCTGGTTATTATGGGGATGAGAATGTGGGCGAAGACGATTGAACTTCGCCTTATTTTGATAAACTCAGCTCTTAGTGTATCTGCAAATACTTTTATTGCAGACCGCTTTATTCTACTCACCTTATTTATCTCAACGGTTCCCATTTCACTCATTCTATTGGCTGATGTATCTATACCAGCGCCCCTAAATCCATACAATTTATTTTCTGACATATCACTTCACCTCACGCTTCTCAAACCAACGAAGATAGAGAATAGTCAGCAAGATAAACCATGCCACAGAAATACAAATTCCCGGCACTACAGCTCCCATATCCAAAAACGGACAGCCCTCTTCCGCCGCCGTACCATTTGGCTGTACCAGTATAAAGGGACATACTATCCTGCTTGGTATAGCAGACACCAGCAAATACCATCTGTCCGTCTGTGAAACCAGCACTCCTGCAATTGAAAGCGTCAGGTATATGAGCAGGTCCGGAATCATTCCGAGTCTGTCGCTCAAAAAGAGGCAGACCGGCACTCCCCACAGTTCCGTTACAGTCAGTATAAGGGCCGCCATGGCAGCTCCTCCCACTGGCACATGGGTTGTGAGAAGCATTCCTCCCAATGTGGTTCCTGCAAACATAATCACATTTGATAATAAAATCCCACAGCTTATATATATTATTTTGCCCAGCATAAGCTTTCTTTTGCTGGTGGAAAGTGTCACCAGATTATAATAATTTGTCTTTTTCTCCTGCACAATTGCCAGATAAACGATTATGGCAGTCATTCCGGGTAAAAGTGCTGTGTACCACCAGTTCCACGCGCCCTCCGCAAAGCTGTTTGTCATTCCAATCGTAAGGATAAAAGCAAGGACAAGCGTCACTAAGGGGAAAATCCAGATGAACCTGCCCCGCATGGAATGCTTTCCCTTTTGATATTCTGCCTTCATGATATTAATCACAGCAATCACCAGCCTTCCTGCTCTCCTTCACAACCTCCATGAAAAGAGCTTCCAGATTCTTACCTTTTTCGATGGCTCCCTCATAGCCAAGTATGCCATTTGAGATAATTCCGACATAATCTGCGATTAACTGCACCTCAGATAAAATGTGGCTTGAGACAATCACTGTTATCCCCTGGTCTGCAAAAGACCGTATGAGCTCTCGGAGCTCCTCTATACCGATTGGGTCCAAGCCATTTGTGGGCTCATCTAAGATTAAAAGCTCCGGTTCTCCCAGCAGTGCCATGGCTATGCCAAGCCTCTGCTTCATTCCCAGAGAGAACAGCCCGGCTTTCTTTTTTCCGGTGCCTGTAAGTGATACAATTTGTAGCACTTCATCAATTCTTTTTTCATCTGCTCCCAACAAAAGTGCCCTGACTCTTAAATTTTCCTTTGCAGATAAATTTTCATATATTGGTGGATTTTCAATTAAGGCTCCTATCTGAGACAATTTATCCCGGCTCCAAGGCTCTCCATCCAGATAGATTGCTCCTGATGTGGGCTTTAGCGCTCCTGTAAGCATTTTGAGAGTGGTGGATTTGCCGGCACCATTTGGTCCCAGCAGACCGTACACCTTTCCCTTTGCCACATTCAGCGATATGTGGTTTACAGCTTTTTGATTTTTAAAAGACTTACATAAATCTGTGGTCTTAAGCATCATTTCCATATTTTTTCCCTCTTTCTTCTTTTTCTAGAGGATAACAGGAAAAAATAAAGATTTGATAAAGAATGACTAACCAACCACATCTGTAATTGCTTTTACTCCACACTTACAATCGGTTTAATCAGTAATTTCAGAAAAAATATTTGCCACATGTGTAGACTCAATCCCCTGACATACCGTGTTAAGCAGAATCTTGAAGGTGTCATCCACAAGCTCGCACTCGGACAACATCACACCACACTCAGCCGCCATATCCTTAATGACCTCTGGTTTATTGTCGTCATGGGCAACCGGTATCACGTCCTCAAATATGCCGTCATAGAATTTCTTAATAAATTTTCGCTTACCATTGGTCTCAGCCTGGCTCTGGGAAGTGGTCAGTACATAAAGCCTTGCCCCCTCTGCCTTTCTCTTTAAAGCATAATCCCTAACCGCCTTGACAGGTTTGCAGTACTCGTATGTGTCCTCGCCATGGGCAGCACAATACTCAATCCACTGGGCGTCTGTCATGCCGATTTGTAATTTTCCATTTACCATGTACTGTGGGGCGCTTAATGTGCCGTCCACATCGAAAAATGCTAATTTAATCATATTATTAATTTCCCTCCACAACATATAACTTACCACATGATGTTATTTATTTCCATTGCACTAAAGTCATATTTGCGTTAAATTAATAAATATGAAGAATCGATTATCGGGCGCAGTCTCCCTTATACTATTACTATTTACCTTAACTGCATACAGTACATACCCAGCAGACACTTCCCCTGCTCCAGCAGCACCATCCCTTGTGGCGGGCTCAAGCTATGCCTTTTCATCGGGCGCTGCACTTGCCATGTCTGCTGTGCAGTATCAGAAAAATCAAGCTGCAGGCTTTTGCAGTCTGACCTCTGGTGTGACCAATGAGGCCTTAACCCGTGCCCTTGCCCCAGACGCAGAGGTTGCTGCGCCAAAAGGCATATCCCTTGTGATGGTGGGGGATATGCTGATGCACACCAAGGTTTTAGAATCCGGAGAACAGGCTGATGGCAGCTATAATTTTGACCATTTATTCAAGTATGTGGGTGAGGAAATAGCAGGCGCTGACCTGGCTCTTGTCAATCAGGAAACTATTCTGGGAGGCACTGAGCTTGGCCTATCAAGTTATCCAAATTTTAACTCACCATATGAGGTGGGTGATGCAGAGGTCAAGGCTGGCTTTGACGTCATCCTGCAGGCTACTAATCATGCTCTGGACAAGGGTGCAAGTGGGATTACAAATGATATTAATTTCTGGAAAAACAATTATCCTGGCATCGCCTATCTCGGCATCAACGATTCTCAGGACAGAAAGGATAACTACATATACACCTACACTAAGGATGGCATCACCATATCCATCTTAAACTATACCTTTGGCACAAACGGCATAAGTGTGCCGTCCGACATGCCTTACGCTGTGGATTATCTCAATGAAGATAAGGTGGTGAGTGATATTCAAAAAGCCCACGAGCTGTCTGATTTTGTCATTGTCTGCCCACACTGGGGCACTGAATACAAGTTTACAACTGACAGCTATCAGCAGAAGTGGACAAAGATTTTTCTGGAAAATGACGTGGATTTGGTTATTGGTGCCCACCCACATGTTATCGAGCCAATAGAAATGGTCACAGACGAAAACGACGGTGACCAGATGCTTGTATACTATTCTCTTGGCAATTTTGTAAATGGTACGGAAAGCACCACAGGAACTCTCGCAGACCGCATGGTTGGTGGAATCGCTGAGGTCAATATCGGCTATACCTCAGACGGAAGTGTGGGAATCACAAGCTATGACGTGGCACCTATAGTCTGCCATATGGGATATGGCACCGACTATACCGTATATTATCTGGACGACTACACTGAGGAGCTTGCAGCGCAGAACCGCATATTGGATCAGGATCCCACATTCAGTCTTGACTACTGCAAGCAGCTTGTGCAGAATGTCTGGGGGAAGTGATTTACAGATATTTCTGAATCTCACAGATATATTTTTCCCCTATGGCACTGAGCCTACTGCCCTTCTTAATAATGTATCCGATTGTCATTCTGTAGTTTGGATTCTCCTTATTAGAATGAAATGGAACCACCCTGTAATCACTGCCGTTTAACTCCTCACTGATTATGCCAGAGCAGAGGGTGTAACCCCACACACCAATCATGAGGTTTAACATCGTGGCTCTGTCGTTTGCCTTGATGACTCTGTTGTATTTCCTGTCACTCAAGATTTCCTCTGCCAGAAAAGCCGAACCACTCTCACCCTGCTCAAAGGAGAGGCATGGATAATCCTCTAACTCCTCAAATTTTATATCCTCGTTATTGGCAAGGGGATGGCTCTTGTGCAGGTAGACATATGCCTTGCACTCACCCAGTGGATTGAACTCCAAGCCATTTTCAAGCAAGAGCTTGGTGATGTATTTCTGATTGTAGGAACTCTCATAGAGTATTCCTATATCACTTCTGCCCAGGGCTACATCCTGAATGACCTCATAGGTCTTTGTCTCACGCACCGCAAATTCATAGTTTAAGGTATCATATGGCTTTATGGTGTCAACAAATGCCTTTACCGCAAAGGAATAGTGCTGGGTAGACACAGCAAACTTCTGCTTTGCCTTTGCCTCCTCACTGTAGCTGTCTAACAAAAGCTCATATTCCTGATAGAGATTTCTCGCTTTTTCCAAAAACTCTGCGCCCTCGACAGTCAGCGAAACTCCCCTGTTATTTCTGGAAAAAATCACAATGCCTATCTCTTTCTCCACATCCCGGATGGCACTTGTCAAAGTGGGCTGTGAAATATAAAGCTCCTCAGCAGCCTTGTTCATTGAGCCTACCGAAGCAACCTTGAGCACATAATTGATTTGCTGTAATGTCATATATATTCCCTCTTTTCCTGCGTTCTTATTTTTATTCCTACTAACTATATATGAATACTATCATTTATGCTTTGTACTGTCAACTGTGGGATGCAGAACGGCATACAGAAAACCTGCCACCGGCAGCTTCTCTAGCATGCTTTGGCATAAAAAATGCAGCATATGACTTTTTCGGTTATATACTGCACCTATTGTGTATCTTATTTCCAAGGTCTATTTTTCCCTGTCCAGCCCTTTGCCTTCCAGTATTCCACATCACAAGGATTAAAGCCCTTTCTCTGCACCAAATGCATGACCCAGAAGAAGCCTCTGGTTTTTATCCCCGGCTTGACATGCCCATAATTATTTACAATTTTCTTTGCAATCTTTGATGTCGCTTTATCAATGGCACTCTTTTTCTTCTCACTTACGCCCTTCCAGTTAACCGCCGCAACGCTGGCACCATACTTATATCTTTTTGCAACACCCCAGAAAAACAGACTGTCCTCCATGTCTTTGTTAGTGGATTTGGTACCTGCACCAGCCGCTGTAGATATACAGACTCCCTGTTTTTTAAACATGGATTCTTCAGGACAATGCACCATCCATCTATAACCGTAATGGTCTAAAAAGGCTTTCATAGCTCCGGTCGCGTGATATACATAAACCGGACTGGCTAGGATAATGACATCTGCTTCATCCATGGCTTCCGTCAATGGCTTTAGATTTTCGTAATGGGGACATTTCTTCTCTGATTCCATAAAGCACTTTGTACATCCGATACAAAATTCGCCAAAATCTCTTGGGAGAAAAAATTCTTTTATTTCGCCGTTTATTTTTTCTGCCAGCATACGGGCAATGTGATAGGTTGATCCTTTGTGGCTTTGACCGTATATAATTGTTATTTTCATATTGTCTCCGTTTATTTCTCGTAAAAATTCATAGTAATTGCTCTGCCACTCCGCCTGTCTATAGCTTCCTCAGAATGTGAAAATTTAAGTCCTGCCGATTCTGCCAGCTTGTTGGATGGGATGTTCTCCGCCCAACAGGAATATATAAATTTCTGTGCTCCAAGCTCTTCAAATACCTGACTGAGCAGGGCTGATAAAATCTGCTTTCCATAGCCTTTTCCTGTATATGACACTCCAACAGCAATACCAGAATCTTCAAAAATGCCTTTGTCCGTCTCTCTCATTCCTGCAAAACCTATAGGCTCTCTACCTTCTTTTTCATACACAATATAGGCGGTGGGATTCACTTCCTGCATCCTAAGGTAGTTTTGGGTCATCTCGTAGCCCTCTTCCTCTGTGTGCGATGCGCTCCACATCATATATCGGGCAGTCTCCTCCTGCTTCCAGACATTCTCATACAGAGCTTTCCAGTCTTCGATTTTGCCCTTATCCAAAATTAAATCTTTTGTTTCTAGCATTTCATTTACCTATCACTTAAATTTGTATTTTCCTTTTCCATGACCTTTAACAGACTCTATTATTTCATTCTCCAGCATCAGATTGATTATCTCTAGCTGCTTGTATAATTCTTGTAGTATTTTCAATAAATTCATCGAAATTAAAAAGTCTGCTGTCTGTTATTCCCTTTTGAATATCTATGACAAGTAATTTCATTCATTTCTCCTATCGTAAAAGCCAAAATTAAATCTTTTGTTTCTTTCATTTCGACAAACAGGAATTTTCTCAATTCTTCATCTCTGTTTTTTCCCTTTTCCAATTAATTAATGGACCAATCGTTGAAATAACAAAAATTAATGCTGATGTTAGAGAAAAAATACCATCAGTAACCACAAATATGATAAACGTGGCTAATGGAATATAATTAAGAATACTTTTCAAAATTTTCATGTCCAATCCTCCTTTTTAAAATCTCATTAATCTTATAAAATATTTTGTTCTAAAAATTCCGATTTTCTCAATTCTCCAAACTTGAAGTTTCCATTTATTTCTTTTTGC
>URLU01000056.1 GCA_900548765.1 uncultured Lachnobacterium sp. | reverse complement strand
CAGCACATCCTCTATGGCACTGATGTGATCCTGGTCTGCATGGCTTATAAACCAGTAATCTATTTTTCTCACTCCCTTGGACTTCAAAAACGGAAGTATGGTGTATCTGGCAAGCCTGCTCTCACTGGTGCTGCCTCCATCTATAAACAAATTATAGTTTTCACCGGTCGATATGTATATTCCATCTCCCTGCCCCACATCAAGCATGTCAATTTCAAAGCCCAGCTTTTTATGGCTTAGGAGTATCAGGCACAGTAAGACCATAAGGCAGACTTTAATAAGTCTCATCTGACCACTTTTTTCTCTCTGGCGCAGGTTCTTTAAGATAATAAGTCCTGCCCCAAGCACGGCATAATAGAGTATAAGTTTTCCTGTCGATGGCTTTCCAACTATTATCTGCGGCTGTGGAAGCTCCATTGTTATATTACACAGGGTCTCATAAAGCTTTAAAACCACTCCTGCCGGCACAACAGCAATCCTGGCAAGCCATCTGCATTTAAGCCCTATAAGGGCAGCTGACAGCCCGGATAGGAATAAAATATTTAACAGTGGTAATATAAGCATATTTAAAAATACAGCATAGGTTGGTATCTCATAATAGTAGAAGCTGACCAGAGGAAGGGTTGTGAGCTGGATTGCAAGTCCACTGAGCAGGCTTGCTTTTATATTCAATACCTTATCTCCGGCAAAATCTGTCACCCCGCACCGGTTCCTATCTGTCCCGCGGTCTTTCCGGTCTGTCTTTTCTGTATAATCTCTTTCCCCATACACTGGCACAACAAGTCCTATGGCAATTATCGCCACTACCGAAAACACGAAGCCTGCATAACCTATGACAAATGGATTTTCAACAAGTATAATAAGCACTGCTATCCCCAAGGCATTAAGCATATCATAGCTTCTGCCAAGCGTATTTGCGAAAGTTACCAGGATAAACATACAGACTGCTCTTTTCGTTGATATGGCATTTCCAGTCATGAATCCATATGCCAGTATAATGATGCTGGCATTCAGCTGCGCCATCAGAAATGACACACCCTTTTTGCGCATTAATCTGTACAAGCTCACTCCGATTATGGAAATATGAAGCCCCGATATAGCCAGTATATGGGAGATTCCCGAAGCCTGATACAGGCTCTTTATATCTGCATCTATCAGTGTCTTATCCCCGAGTATCATGGAGCACAGGATTCCCGATGTAATTTCATCTGTTATAGCTTCAAAGGATTTTACAAGTGCGCATCTCGTCTCATAAAGCCATTCACCATAGCAGAAGCTCCCAATTGAGAAGCCTCCATCTGCCAGCACACTGCACTTTTCTCCCTTTACTGCCATATCAATCTTCTGTGACAAATAAAACTGCCTTAGGTCAAACTCTCCCTCATTTGACGCCACAGCAAAGGCTTTAAATTTTCCATCAACCTTGAGAATATCACCGATTGAATAATCGTCAGAACTTAAATAGACCAGTATATCGTTGCAGGGTACTATACCCTTCCCGAAATCCACAGCAGACTTTGATATGTATACATTATAGC
Organism: uncultured Lachnobacterium sp.; assembly: GCA_900548765.1. Lineage (GTDB taxonomy): Bacteria > Bacillota > Clostridia > Lachnospirales > Lachnospiraceae > Roseburia. The sequence continues at coordinate 10,221 of URLU01000056.1, read as the reverse complement.
TGCCATTTTTATATTCTTTTTTGTATATCTCTCCCCATACACTTATCGTTTCCCCATCATATATCTGCGTCAGATATGCTTCTCTTTTTGTGCTCTCATGCCGGTATCTCAGACAGGAAGCAGAAAAGGCCATGAGAAGTGCAAGACTCCACACTATAAACCTTTTCCAGTTCCCTTTTTTTACCAGTTTAAAGCATATACCAAAAGCTAATATGGTGCCGGCAAAAGCATAGACACCATTTCCTGTACTGCAAAACAGAATTCCAAACAGATATACAATTGCGAGCATCACCATTGGACGCTTACTGATTCTCCTGTACCTCCTCTGTATCTGATACAGCCTCCTGAGTCTCCTCCCCTGCAACCAGGGATTCATCCGGCTCATACATCACTGCCAAATCATAATTGTACATGAGCTTGCCGCTTGTATCTCCGTTAATGGATATCTGCACCTTGTCCACCTCTGGAAGTGAAGCAAGAGAATCCACTATGGAATACAATATTACCTGCTCTGTTATCTGATTGTTAAGATTATTTTTGAAATTGTCATCAAGACTCACATAGCATATTCCGTCAGCCACCGATATATTTATCAGTTTGCTCACAGATGGTACTGTAGCCTTCACATTGCTGCCGTTAGGTCCGTATATAAGCTGCTCCATAACCAGCTTCTCAAGCGAAATATTGGTGCTATAATGGACCACCCTGTTTTTCTTCACAAGCTTGGTTCCGGTATCATCAGAAAAATACAGGGTGAGTATTACCTCCTGACTGGTATTTATCTGCTCTCCCGGATTTTCCACAAAGCTGTCTGCATTCATGCTGCCCACCAGCTCTCCCGCCTCATTCATAAGCGGAGACGAATCAACTGTAAAAGACACATAACTGTATTCCTTAACCTGGGATATGGTCTTAACAACCGCAGCCCTCACCAAGACTTCCTCAGTCTTATCCATCTCATAATAGGCTGAGTTAAAATTGATTGTAACCAGATAGCCATTTTCCGAATGGTCAAGCACCTCCACATTGTCCGGCAGTGTTGCCCTGAGTCCTGTCACATCAGGAGCCTCCTTCATGGCCGCCAAAAGCTCATCAACCATTTCAGTCGGATTGCCCTCCCCAGCCTGAAGCTCATAGTCAACACCTGTTATGCTTGTCTCATCCATATCAAGATAGTACACCTGATATTTTGCTGCCTCACTATTGCTGCCACACGAAGTCGTGCATAGTAAGAGGCATAGAATCATAATAAAAACCGATAATTTTTTCTTCATATTCTCTCCTATGCAATATAATTAAGCGGCACTCTCACATCAAAGGTAGTACCTTCTCCCAGCATGCTGTGCACTTTTATGGCACCCCTATGCATCAGGATGGAGTTTCTTGTTATGGCAAGCCCAAGTCCGGTACCGCCAATCTCTCTGGAATGAGATTTATCCACGCGATAAAATCGCTCATATATATGCTCAAGAGACTCCTCCGGAATACCCATTCCCGAATCCTCCACCTTTAGGTAAAAATACTGGTGGTCTGCATTAAGGGACACATGTACCCAGCCCTCTCCATCATTCTTGTTGTATTTGATAGCATTTTCCACAAGGTTTGTAATGGCAAGGGAAAGCTTCACCTCATCCACCTCTGCCGTTACAGGTCTGAAGCTCTCAAGCACCACCTCAACCTGCTGCTTCTCTGCAATTGGCTGAAGCCTCTTTAATATCTGTTCAATCAGCTCATTGATATTCACACTTTCAATATTAAGGTCTGCAGAGGACTTATCCATCTTGACAAGTGAAAGCAAATCGTTGATGATTTTTGTCTCTCTCTCTATTTCATTGGTAATATCCCCCATAAACTCCTGATAGAGTTCCTTTGGTGCCTCGTCTCCCATGCTGTTGATAGAATCTGCCAACACCTTCATGGAGGTAAGAGGGGTCTTTAATTCATGAGACACATTTGACACAAATTCCTGACGGGAATCATCCATAACCTTCATGCTGGAAAGCATGGAATTAATGTCCTCACATATCTTTCTGGTCTCTGTGCAGTCATTTATCTCAAGATTGTACTCACTGTAACCAGTCTTGATGTCCTCAATGCCAGATGACAGCTTGTTAAAAGGCTTAAGCATTTTAATAGTGCAGAAAATACCAAGGAAAAGCCCAACAGCTGCCAGAATAACCTCAATAATAATGGCTATCTGAGAGAGATATACCAGATTAAGCACGATGTTGTCTGTGGACACACTTACAACCATGGCACCAATTACCGCACTTTTTTCATCATCCGGATTGGTAATGGGAATGGAAAGCTCAATATAGTGGTTCTCTGAGTCGTAATTAACTGTCTCTGCTCCTGCAAAGCTTTTTACAACCTCTTTGGAAATTATGGTCTTGTTATCATCCAGATTGTATGTATCTGTAATAATTTTGAATTCATCATCTACAACCATGACTCTGCCATCATAAATTGTAGTGAGCATATCCACCTTTGCCTTTAGCTCCTGGGAATCAGCTCCGCCATTTTCCAGATAGCCGCTTGTTGCAATCTGGTTTGCCAGTATCTTTGCCTGGCTTAAGACCTCACTCTCGCGGATAGACACAGCCCTTGATTCATAGGAGTTTAGGATTCCAAAGCACAGGAGCACTCCCGGAATCACAATCACCGCTGTTATCAAAATAATAAATCTAAATTTTAAGCTTTTAAGGAAATCTAAAAAGCGAACATTCTTATGCATTAATACCCTTCCTGCTATTTCTGATTATAGTAGTATCCCACACCCCATTTTGTGTGAACATACTTAGGCTCACTTGGGTTTAGCTCTATTTTTTCACGCAATCTACGGACATGTACATCGACAGTCCTCACATCACCCGGATAATCCTGTCCCCATACCATTGTCAGGAGATTTTCCCTGCTGTAGACCTTGTTCTCATTCCTGACCATAAGCTCTAAAAGTTCAAACTCTCTGGCTGTCAGGTTTATTTCATTTCCAAGTATGAATAAACGTCTGCTCTCACAGTCAAGCTTCAAGTCACCCTTTTCAATAACAGAGTCATCAACTGTCTTTGGCTTGGCAGGAGATGTACGTCTCATGATTGCCTTGATTCTCGCCTTCACCTCAAGTATATTAAATGGCTTGGTGATATAATCATCAGCACCATATTCAAGACCCAGAATCTTATCCATATCATCGCCCTTTGCTGTGAGCATGATAATAGGTACATCTGAAAACTCTCTAATTGCCTGGCACACCTCAAAGCCATCCATCTTTGGCAGCATGATATCAAGCAGTATCATGTCATACTGGTTTTCTTTTGCCAGATTAAAAGCCTCCTCGCCATCATAGGCACAATCAACTTCCATTCCATCCTGTTCAAGACTGAACCGGATACCCTTTACTATTAATTTTTCATCATCTACAACAAGGACTTTTTTTGCCATGTTTTCTCCCTCAACCTGCTTTCATTTATTAATTAACGCATATACTATCTTTTATCTTTTCGTAGGTTGCGTCACCGATTCCGGAAACATTTGTGATGTCCCTCGTGTCCTTAAAGCTGCCCTGCTCTGTGCGGTAATCAACTATAGCCTTAGCTCTGGTCTCACCTATACCTGTAATGGTAGTAAGCTCTGATACATCGGCAGTGTTAATGTTGATTTTACCTGCGCTGTCTGCATTTGCAGTTTGCGTTCCATCTGATACAGGGCTCTGTCCGCCCCCATCCTGAAAGCCCACACCTTCTTCTATGAGCTTATTCACCTCATCCTGTGAGGGCACATAGAGCTTTTGGGAATCTGTGACATAGTCTGCCTGATTGAGATAATCCACCGCCGCAGTCTCTGTAAAACCACCGGCAAGCTCGATTGCATCGCAGACTCTGGCTCCCTTTGTCAGAGTATAAACTCCCGGATTAATTACCTCTCCGCAGACATACACGCACAAGTCAGATGTGTCTGTTTTCGATTCTGACCTGTCAGCATTTGAAGCCACAGCATCATCCGCTGATGTATTTTGATCTGCACCAGCCTCTGACACTCCATCAGCCGGCCCGCTCTCCGTGGTATCTTTGCCCTCTTCTGAGGTCTGTTCACTCTCAGACAGTGAACTGTAATACTCCGGACTCTTCTTTGTTCCACAACCCAAGAAAACCATGCATACAGATATGCATAGTATTCCTGTCTTTATAATTGTTAATTTTTTCATATTTTCTCCTTTTACAAGGAGACTTGATGTTTATATCATTTTACAGACTTTTTGCAATTATTACAAGTCTATTTCGAAAGCATTTCATCTAATGTTAGAGAAAGAAGCCTAATCATCTCGTCAACATCAGCTTTTTCAATAACAAGTGGCGGCACAAATCTGAGCACATTGCTGCCTGCTGTTATCACGATAAGTCCATTTTCAAGGGCTTTTGCGGACACCTGACCTACCGGCAGTGTGCACTCTACCCCCTGCATGAAGCCTTTTCCTCTTCTGGCTGTGAGGCAGTCATATTTTTCCACAAGCTTATCAAGCTCTGCCTCCAGATATGGTGTCAGCTCATTTACATGGTCTAATATGTTAAGCTTTTCAAACTGCTCAAACACTGCTGAAACTGCTGCTCCTACAAATGGATTGCCGCCATAGGTGGTGCCATGGTCTCCCGGTGCCAGTGACTTGTCTGCCACCTTCTGGGTCATCATAAAGGCTCCCACAGGCACTCCGCAGCCCAAAGCCTTGGCAGAAGTCATAATATCAGGCTTCACACCATAATCCTGCCATGCAAACATCTTTCCTGTACGTCCCATGCCACACTGAATTTCATCGAGAATCAAAAGAATATCCTTATCATCACAAAGCCTTCTGACACCCTGTAAGAAATCTGCATCAGCAGGATATATGCCACCCTCACCCTGCACGGTCTCCATGATAATGGCACAGGTTTTGTCTGTAACAAGAGCCTTAACGCTTTCCAAATCGTTGTAATCTGCAAATTTAACCCCCGGCATAAGCGGCTCAAAAGGCTCCTGATAATGGGCATTTCCTGTGACAGATAAGGCTCCTATGCTTCTGCCGTGAAACGACTGCTTCATGGCAATAATCTCATGTCCTGCGTGTCCATCCCTGGTAAAGGCATATTTCTTGGCAGCCTTTATAGCTCCCTCGATTGCCTCAGTACCACTGTTTGTGAAAAATACCCTGTCCATACCGCTGGCTTTTACAACTGCTTCTGCCGCCTTTATAATAGGAGGGTTATAGTAGAGGTTTGAGGTGTGCAGCAGGGCATCCACCTGATTTTTAAGGGCTGTCTTGTGTGCCTCATTGCTGTAGCCCAGGGCACAGACTGCTATTCCAGCTGCAAAATCCAGGTATTTTCTGCCATCTGTATCATATAAATACACGCCCTCACCATGGTCCAAGACCAGTCCAAATCTATTGTAGGTGTGTAGTAAGTCACTCTCTGCTTCGTTTATATATTCCTGCTTATTCATTGAAGAACTTCGCCTCCTTGTCATCTAAGATTGCTGTACCGATTCCCTTGTTAGTAAATATCTCAAGTAAAAGACAGTGGGCGATACGTCCGTCCAGAATATGCACACGTGATACCCCGTTTTCAATCGCATCAATACAGTTGTTTAACTTAGGAAGCATACCTCCACCGATGAAACCATCTGTAATCAGCTCCTTTGCCTCTGAGACAGTAAGCTCTGATATAAGAGAATTCTTGTCCTCCGGATTCTTGTATACACCCTCAATATCAGTTAAGAAAGCAAGCTTTTCAGCCTCCACAGCACGAGCAATAGCGCAGGCTGCATCATCAGCATTAATATTGTATGTATTGTACTCATCATCCATACCGATTGGACAAATAATAGGGAGAAAATCCTTTTCCAGAAGGTCATAGATAATCTTTGGATTAACCTCTGTAATCTCACCTACAAAGCCTATATCCTCACCATTTGACAGCTTTTTCTTAACCTTTAAAAGTCCACCATCCTTGCCACTGATACCTATGGCATTCACACCCAGCTCCTCAACCAGCTTAACCAGAGACTTGTTTACCTTGTTTAAAACCATCTCGGCGATTTCCATGGTGTCTGCATCTGTCTTTCTAAGACCATTTACAAATACAGGCTCCATACCGACCTTACCGACCCAGCGGCTGATTTCCTTGCCGCCACCGTGTACGATAATAGGCTTAAAACCTACCAGCTTTAAGAGTGTGACATCCTGAATCACCTGCTTCTTTAAGGTCTCGTCAACCATAGCGGAACCGCCATATTTTACTACGATAATCTTGCGGTTAAATCTCTGTATGTATGGCAGTGCCTCAATCAGCACCTCTGCTTTTTCCAGTATCTTGTCCATGTTTTTTTCTTCCATATCTATCTCCTCACTTTTTCGCTTAATCTTTTCATGCACAAAGTTATTGCTGCCTATTTATTAAAATTAGTTATATTTGTTTCATTCAAGGTAAAATCATAATAATTAAGGTCATCTCTAAATGTCCAGCCCTCTTCCTGCCAGAAGTGATTTCCCAACTCATTTGACTTGAAGGCTATGATGTTGACCTTGTTTATATGCTCTGCCTGTAAGGCTCTCATGCAGGCAACTGCCATGGACTTGCCAATGCCATGCTTTCTGTAGTCCTCATGCACGCACACATGATAGAGACAGCCTCTTCTGCCATCATGTCCACAGAGAATGGCACCGACGATTCTGTCATCTGAGACAGCAACCACACTGGTAGTGGGATTGCGCTTCAGAAACCGCTCCACGCCCTCTCTCGAATCATCAATACTTCTGATTCCAAAGCCATGAATACTCATCCAGAGAGCATGTACTTCCTCGTAGTCATCAATTGTCATAAGCCTTATTTCATAATCTAAATTGTCATTTTCTTTATAATCTTTATTCATATATATACAAATATTCCTTATTATTAAACTTCTCCGTGCATTTACCCTATAGCTTAAGTAAACGCACCACTTTCATATGGCACATATTCCCTATGGGAACATTGGAACCATATTTAATCCCTCTGCCTCGTCAAATCCAAATAAAAGGTTCATGTTCTGTACCGCCTGTCCTGCGGCACCCTTTACCAGATTATCAAGAGCTCCCATCATGACGATTCTGCCGGTTCTCTCATCAATAACAAAGTTCACATCCACATAATTGCTGCCCTCAACCCATTTGGTTTCAGGGCAGACACCCTTTTTAAGCACCCTGACAAACTTTTCATCAGCATAATACTTGTCATAGACAGCCTTGACCTCATCATATGCAGGATATGTACCATCCGGCTTTTTATTCAAAGACGCATACTCTGTAGCAAGAATTCCCCTGTTCATAGGAACCAGATGTGGTGTGAAATTCACCATAATTTCCTTTCCTGCAGCATATCCAAGCTGCTCCTCAATCTCCGGTGTATGCCTGTGGCTTGTCACGCCATATGCCTTCATGTTCTCATTTACCTCACAGAAAAGGTTAGGAGTCTTGGCTCCTCTTCCAGCTCCTGAAGTACCTGATTTAGCATCAATAATCAAAGTGTCAGGGTCAATGATTCCTTCCTTTACAAGGGGATAAGCTGTGAGGATTGAGCAGGTAGTATAGCAGCCCGGATTTGCAACAAGTCTTGTATTTTTATCAATCCTGCCCCTGTTTATCTCGCAGAGTCCATATACAGCCTCCTCAATAAACTGCGGGCTCTTGTGCTCAATTTTGTACCATTTCTCATATATAGCTACATCCTTGATTCTAAAATCAGCGGATAAATCAATGATCTTTACCTTATTTAATATATCCTCTGACAACACGCTTGCCAGAAAGCCCTGTGGTGTCGCTGTGAAAATCACATCCACCTGGTCTGCCAGCTCATCCATATTATCATCCAGGCATTTTGCATCTACTATTTCAAAAAAGTTAGAATATACATCTGCATATTCCTTATCTATATAGCTTCTCGAACCATACCATGCGATTTCCACTTCCTTGTGATTCATCAATATACGAACCAGTTCTGCTCCTGCATAGCCAGTCGCTCCAATTATTCCTGCTTTAATCATATCAATTCCTCTTTTCCGTACTTTAAAGTATTCACTTACTATAATATAGTACACCTTAAAATTAACGTAAAGAGAAAAAATATACAAAGATTTGCATAATTATACATTTATCATGTATATTTTTACACTTGCAATATAAGTATAAGTGTTATATATTATTTTTAGTTCAATGCGTTAAAGAGAAAGAGAGGATTTTCAAATGAGCGAAAAAGTTGTATTGGCATACTCAGGCGGACTTGATACTACTGCTATCATCCCTTGGTTAAAAGAAACATACGGATATGAAGTAATCTGCTGCTGTGTAGACTGCGGACAGGGCGAGGAGTTAGACGGACTTGAGGAACGTGCGAAATTATCAGGTGCTTCCAAATTATACATAGAGGATATCGTAGATGACTTCTGTGATAACTACATCGTTCCATGTGTTCAGGCAGGTGCTGTATATGAGCATAAATATTTAATGGGAACAGCTATGGCAAGACCCGGCATTGCTGCAAAATTAGTAGAGATTGCCCGCAAAGAGGGAGCTGTGGCTATCTGCCATGGTGCTACAGGAAAAGGAAATGACCAGATTCGTTTTGAGCTCGGTATCAAAGCCCTTGCTCCGGACATCAAGGTTATAGCCCCTTGGAGAGATGACCGCTGGGCAATGGATTCACGTCAGGCAGAGATTGACTACTGCAAGGCTCATGGAATCGATCTTCCATTCAGTACAGACCAGTCCTACAGCCGTGACCGTAACCTCTGGCATATCAGCCACGAAGGACTTGAGCTTGAGGATCCTGCTCAGGAGCCAAATTATGACCATATGCTGGTACTGGGGGTAACACCTGAAAAAGCTCCAGATGAAGGCGAATATGTGACAATGACTTTTGAAAAGGGTATTCCTACATCTGTAAACGGAAAGAAAATGAAGGTATCTGACATTATCAGAGAACTTAACCGCTTGGGCGGCAAACATGGTGTAGGTATCGTAGATATAGTTGAAAATCGTGTAGTAGGCATGAAGTCCCGTGGTGTATATGAGACTCCTGGCGGAACAATCCTCATGGAGGCACATGACCAGCTTGAGGAGCTCGTTTTAGATCGTGCTACTATGGAAGTCAAGATGGAAATGGGACACAAATTAGCCCAGGTTGTATATGAAGGAAAATGGTTCACACCTCTTCGCGAGGCTATCTCAGCTTTCGTTACATCTACACAGGAATATGTAACAGGTGAGGTTAAATTTAAGCTCTATAAGGGCAACATCATCAAAGCTGGTACAACTTCTCCATACTCACTCTACAGCGAGTCCCTGGCAAGCTTTACAACTGGTGATATGTATGACCACCATGACGCAGAAGGCTTCATCACACTTTGGGGACTCCCACTGAAGGTTCGTGCTATGAAGATGCTTGAGCTTGAGAAAAACAATAAAAAATAAGACAGCAAAAAAGCTTGCAGCCCTTATGGGGTGCAAGCTTTTTTAGCATCTTATTTATCAAATTTATATGCTGTAAACTTAATTAATGCAATAATTGGAATAAATCCAGATACATATGCAAGTGCAGCTACCTCACTTGGATCCTTCTGCTCACATTTTGCATAAATAGTCTTAAAGCATGTTCCAAGGCAGATAATCTGTAATGCCAGATATAAAATAGAACCCACATTAGGTATTCTTGTAATAACAATTCCAATCAGCCACCAGAAGTTGAACAGCATAGATGGTAACTCCAATCCAAGTACGTTTGTCTTGTCGTTATCCCCACGAATTACATCTGCAACTGCATAGTTGTTTACATATGGAATCCACGCCATCCATGGGTTCTTATATCCCAGATGCTTTAACACCTTCTGATACACCACGGCTGTCCACACATAAATTGCGATTACGGCGATAACTGCAACAACTGCAAATCCGCCAAGTAACATAAGTACATTTCCCATAACAAAGTCCTCTCTTTCGTTTAATAAACATTACGTAAAATTACAACAAAGGGAATGCTTGTCGTAATCTCCTCATATAGAATACTATACATAGGGGACTGTAGCAAGAGGATATTCTTTTTTTATGTAAAAAAACTGTCACTGGCAGCCTTTCCTGCATACTTTGGTATTAAAAATCACCACATTTCATGTACTATTTTAACAGAGGATTTTTCTGTATGCTAAAGCAGGATTACC
>URLU01000055.1 GCA_900548765.1 uncultured Lachnobacterium sp. | reverse complement strand
CTATGATTCCATGCTCGTTATCCCTTACAGACACCGGGTCTCCCCAGTGTCCACAGGTACATGCCTTTTCGCAAAGTGCCGGGCAAACCCTTGATGTAAACTCTGGAAAATTATTGGTCTTGTGCAGACGGTTATATGCCTGCTCCCAGTTTCCTGTATACACCAAATCGTTCCACTCCGGTACTAAGTTATGAAGTGGACAGCCTGATGTCATCCCTGCAATTGTAAATCCTGACTGGCAGAATGGCACTCCGCAGTCCATACATCTTGCTGCCTGTTTCTGCTGGTTTTCTCTAGAAAGGAAGACATGGAACTCATTAAAGTTTTTAATTCGTTCCTTTGGTTCAACCGAACTTGCCTCACATCTTTCATATTCCATAAATCCTGTTGGCTTTCCCATTTTTCTTCCCTCCTTACTCTCTTGTTGATGCATAGAAGGCCTCAATCTGAGCCTGCTCTGCATTCAAGCCTTTCTCTTCCATCTGCACGATTGCCATCTGCATACGATTATAGTCGTATGGGATGACCTTCTTGAATTTTGGAAGATATTCGCTGAAGTTATCCAGTATTTCCTTACCCTTTTCAGAGTTTGTATATGTCACATGCTCCTTAATCATCTCTTTAAGCTCAAGGACATCATACTTATTGGATACTTCCTCTGTAAATACCATTGACTTATTGGTTCTCATATATAAGTCGCTGTCCTCGTCAAGGACATATGCGATTCCACCGCTCATACCTGCTGCAAAGTTTTTTCCAGTCTTTCCAAGTATTACTACCCTGCCGCCTGTCATGTACTCGCAGCCATGGTCGCCGACACCTTCAACTACTGCTGTTGCACCTGAGTTACGCACGCAGAAACGTTCTCCTGCCACACCATTGATAAAGGCTTTTCCGCTTGTTGCTCCGTATAAGGCTACGTTTCCTATAATGATGTTTTCATCCTTCTGATACTTGACTCCTGCTGGTGGATATACCACAAGCTTTCCACCTGAAAGTCCCTTGCCGAAGTAATCGTTTGAATCTCCCACAAGCTCAAGTGTAAGTCCCTTTGGAATGAAGGCTCCAAAGCTCTGGCCTCCTGCGCCGTTACACTTGATTACATAGCTGTCATCCTCAAGTGTATCATCATATTTCTTTGTGATTTCAGAGCCAAATATTGTACCAAGTGATCTGTTTACGTTTGTTACTTCAAGCTCAATAGCACGCTTCTGCTTTTTATCAAGCGCTGACTTTAACTGAGTGAGAATCTCATTCAAATCCTTAGTCTTATCTAACTCGAAATCATATACCTGCTTAGGATCAAAAATCACTTTTTCCTTGCCATCTGCAAACGGATTGCTGAGTATGTTATCCAGATTAAGCTTACTCTGGTTCTCATCCAAATCCTCACGGGTCTTGAGCAGGTCGCTTCTTCCTACAAGCTCGTCTACAGTCTTGCAGCCAAGCTTTGCCATATATTCTCTGAGCTCTTCTGCTATAAATCTCATGAAGTTTTCTACATACTCAGGCTTTCCTGCAAATCTCTTACGAAGCTCAGGATTCTGGGTTGCAATACCTGCTGGACATGTGTCCAGATTACATACTCTCATCATTACACAGCCCATTGTTACAAGTGGTGCTGTGGCAAATCCAAATTCCTCTGCTCCAAGACAGGCTGCTATTGCCACGTCACGTCCGCTCATGAGCTTACCATCTGTCTCAATTCTTACCTTATTACGAAGTCCGTTCATAATAAGTGTCTGGTGTGTCTCTGCAAGTCCCAGCTCCCAAGGAAGTCCTGCATTGTGGATTGAGCTGCTTGGTGCTGCTCCTGTACCTCCGTCATAGCCTGAGATAAGTACAACCTGTGCTCCTGCCTTTGCCACACCGGCTGCTACTGTTCCTACTCCTGCCTCTGATACAAGCTTTACTGAAATTCTTGCATCCCTGTTGGCATTTTTCAAATCAAAGATAAGCTGCTCCAAATCCTCGATTGAGTAAATGTCGTGGTGTGGTGGCGGCGATATAAGTGATACCCCCGGTGTTGAAAGTCTGGTCTTGGCAATCCAAGGATATACCTTTTTGCCTGGAAGATGTCCACCTTCACCTGGTTTTGCGCCCTGTGCCATCTTAATCTGGATTTCCTGGGCACTTGTTAAATATCTGCTGGTTACACCAAATCTGCCGGAGGCAACCTGCTTGATTGCTGAACATCTGTTAAGTCCGTCCTTTCCTATTGTAAGACGATCCTTATCCTCTCCACCTTCACCAGTGTTTGACTTACCATGGAGATTGTTCATGGCAATTGCTAATGTCTCATGGGCTTCCTTTGAAATAGAACCATAAGACATGGCACCTGTCTTAAATCTGGTTACGATTGAGTCTACACTCTCTACCTCCTCAAGAGGCACGCCCTTCTTAGGGTATTTAAAATCAATTAGTCCACGAATATTAGTTGTCTTTTCCTCCTCATCCACCAGAGCAGTATACTGCTTGAACAAGTCATAGTCGCCTCTCTGGGTTGACTGCTGGAGAAGATGTATTGTAGCCGGATTGTACAGATGGTCATCTGCTCCGCTTCTCATCTTGTGTCTGCCCTTGCTGTCAAGTGTCAGGTCTGTCTCAAGTCCAAGTGGGTCATAGGCTGCTGAATGAAGTGTGTTTACATCATTCTCGATATCCTGTATAGAGATACCACCGATTCTGCTTACTGTGTTTGTGAAATATTTTTCAATCACATCACTGTTAATTCCGATTGCCTCAAAAATCTTTGAGCCCTGATATGACTGGATTGTTGATATACCCATCTTTGCAGCTATTTTTACAATACCTGTGATAATTGCATGGTTGTAGTCATCGATTGCTGCATAGTAATCCTTGTCAAGCATATGCTCGTCTACAAGCTGCTTTACTGTATCAAGAGCAAGGTATGGGTTGATTGCACTTGCACCATATCCAAGGAGGGTTGCAAAATGATGCACCTCTCTTGGCTCACCTGACTCAATGATAAGAGAAAGTGATGTCCTCTTCTTGGTCTTAACCAGATACTGCTGTAAGGCAGATACTGCCAAAAGTGATGGTATAGCCACATGGTTTTCATCCACACCCCTGTCTGAAAGAATCAGGATGTTTGCTCCATCCCTGTAGGCTCTGTCAGCCTCAATATAGAGTCTGTCTACAGCCTTCTCAAGGCTTGTGTTTTTGTAATATATAATAGGAATAACCTCTACCTTAAAGCCTTCCTTCTTAAGGCTCTTAATCTTCATCAAATCTGTGTTTGTGAGGATTGGATTGTTAATCTTAAGCACACGGCAGTTTTCAGGCTTCTCCTCAAGTACGTTTCCACCCTCTCCTATATAAAGAGTTGTGGATGTGACAACCTCCTCACGGATTGAGTCGATTGGTGGGTTTGTAACCTGGGCAAATCTCTGCTTAAAATAGTTGAACAGAGGCTCCTGATTAGATGAAAGTGCTGCAAGCGGTGTGTCTGTTCCCATTGCGGCAGTACCCTCTACGCCATTTTTTGCCATTGGTAAAATAGAATCCTTTAATGACTCATATGTGTAGCCAAAGGCCCTCTGCATTCTCTGTCTCTCTTCCTTGGTATACTCTGGTACACGCTCATTAGGAATCTTTAAGTCCTTGAGCTGAACCATATTTCTGTCAAGCCACTCACCATATGGACGCTTGCCGGCATATCTCTCCTTAAGCTCATCATCATTTATTATTCTGCCTTCTACTGTGTCCACAAGAAGCATCTTGCCCGGACGGAGACGGTCTTTTTTCACGATTGTTGTAGGGTCTACATCTAGTACTCCTACCTCTGATGAGAGAATGAGATAATCGTCATCTGTCACATAGTAACGTGATGGTCGAAGTCCGTTTCTGTCAAGCACAGCTCCCATTATATCTCCATCTGAGAAAAGAATAGATGCAGGTCCATCCCATGGCTCCATCATGGTTGCATAATACTGGTAAAAGTCCTTCTTCTTCTGGGACATAATTGCATTGTTTGCCCATGGCTCAGGAATCATAACCATTACTGCAAGTGGTAAATCCATTCCGCTCATTACAAGAAACTCCAGAGTATTGTCAAGCATTGCAGAGTCAGAACCCTCAGCATTAATTACCGGAAGCACCTTCTGGAACTCTCCCTTTAATTTAAGAGACTCCATGTTCTCCTCTCGTGCTGACATCTTATCTGCGTTTCCACGGATGGTATTAATCTCACCATTGTGTACTATAAATCTGTTTGGATGTGCTCTCTCCCAGCTTGGGTTTGTGTTGGTTGAGAATCTGGAATGTACTGTTGCAATAGCTGACTCATAATCAGGATCCTGAAGGTCATGGAAGAACTGTCTCAGCTGCTCTACCAAAAACATTCCCTTGTATACAATTGTTCTGCTTGAAAGTGAAACTACATATGTATCATCATTTGACTGCTCGAACACTCTTCTTGCTATATAGAGCTTTCTGTCAAACTCAAGACCTTTTTCCACGTCCTCTGGGCGTTTTACAAAAGCCTGCATGATACATGGCATACACTCTCTGGCTTTTTCCGAAAGCTTCTCAGGCTCTGTTGGAACAGTTCTCCATCCAAGGAATTTCATGCCTTCCTTTTCCACGATAACCTCAAACATCTTCTTTGCCTGATTTCTCTTGAACTCCTCCTGTGGGAAGAAAAACATACCTACACCGTAATCTCTCTCCTCACCAAGCTCAATGCCCAGCTCCTTAGTAGCCTTTACAAAAAATTTATGTGAAATCTGAAGCAGGATACCTACACCATCTCCAGTTTTTCCGTCTGCATCCTTACCAGCTCTGTGCTTTAAATTCTCTACAATCTTTAAAGCGTTCTCAACAGTCTGGTGTGTTTTGATACCTTTGATATTAACTACCGCACCGATACCACAGTTGTCATGCTCAAATCTTGGGTCATATAATCCCTTTGCAGCTGCAGTGCTCTCATTCCACTGTTTACTCATAGCTTCATCCCTTCCTAGTGTGCTTTTTGTTTTCTGACTTTGATTTTACAACTTTATCGGGGCAAAGTAAACGGTTTTTTTCGTGCTATTGTCTGATTATTAGATAATTTATTATATTGCGCATTTTAGTCTGATTATTAATATTTATTTTCTTAGGATTATTGGTTTTTGTAAGTAAAATAATAGCTATTACCTTGCAAACTTTTTCTATCGTTTGCAAATGTAATAGCTATATTTGTCTAAAAATATTAAATTGTATTTATTTTTGGTACAAATTACCTTGCCGTTTTTGCCACATAATCAGCACTGCTGTTCCACAGATTAGAATTCCCAAAGATATACACCAGGCAGATAGGCTTTTATCTGTCAGACCGCTGAATAGTCCCAGCTCTGTTCTAAGTACAGCAAAGATATTTGCTGTCATATGCCCTGCAATGGCTCCATATACATTGCCAATGCATTCCATTGTGATTGCAAGCACTATCCCGACTACGAAAGCATAGACAAACTGCACGATGTTAAAGTGTACCGCCGCAAAAATAAGTGCTGATATGACAACCGACTGCCATACGCCAAGCAGCTTTCTAAGCGAGCCGTACACGATGCCTCTGAATACCAGCTCTTCAAGCAATGGTGCAAGTATGCCTGAGCCAACCAGCTCTATTCCCAGCAGACTGCCATAAAAGCCTTCATTTGCCTGGGCATAGCCTGCTGACATGTCTACCAGAGGGCTCATGACTATTACATTGTTTAGTCCGAAGCTTATTAAGGCAAACATAATAATTATGACTGTTAGGTCAATGATTCTCGTTTTGGTATCAGGGTCATAGGCTCTGAATATATTTTTGCTCTTTCTGTAGATCAGGAAATATATCACTGGGATTGTGACTATGTCTGCAATTATTTGGCAGAGCATGTAGTTTTCGCTGCCTGCGCCTATGAAATCTCTGGCTATAATCATGATTATAAGGTGCAGGAAGTAGTATATAAACAGGGGGAAGATGATTTCCCAGAGGACTATTTCTCTTTTATACTTATTTGGCATATGCGCTCCTTTTTGTTAATTATTATACTTTGATGTCAAAAGGTGCTTTGAAGGTTATGAGGAATATTGCACCAGGCAGGTCAAGTATTTGTGGCGGGTTACGGACATAAGATTTTCTAAATGTTCTGATTGAGGTATTTACTTAATTGACGCAAACGCTTGACATTCGCCATCCATGGCTCAGGTCTCGCTCTCGGCAACATCGTGTTGCCGAGTTGCTGGGGAACGTACAGAACATTAAGAAAGTCTAATGTCCTTCACAAGCCACAAATACTTGACCTGTCTGGCGCAATATTCCAATTTTAGTTATGTAGCACCTTTTTGATTATATGACACCCTAAAACTAATGTTATACAGTTTTCTACAAAACTAAAACGGTAAATTATTTGAAACTCAATCCATATTATTAATTATGTCACAAAGCTCCATCATGGAATCACAGATTGTAACTGCCCCAGCATCAAGCATCTCCTTCGTGTCACCAAATCCAAAGCTTACGCCTATGCACTTGATTCCTACCTGATTTGCTCCCTCCACGTCAAACAAGGTATCTCCCACCAGACACATGTCCTTCTTGTCTATGCTGTTCCATCTTCGCATAACTTCATTCAGGACTTCTTCCTTGGTATCTATCTTTCCGTCCATACTGGCCCCTACCACGTCATCAAATAAGTCTAAAATATTAAAATGCTTAAGGATTATCCTGCACATGACCTCCGGCTTTGATGATGCCATTCCTATCATGTAGCCTTTGTCCTTTAGGGCTCTGATACATTTTTCCACATCCGGGTACAGCTTACACTCATAGACTCCTATCGGATGGTACCTCTCCCTGTATTTTATTGTAGCTTCCACTGCCTGCTCTTCTGAAAAATTGTAGTATTTCATGAAGCTTCCCCTAAGTGGTGGTCCTATAAAACACTTTAATTTTTCCAAATCAGGCTCGTCTATTCCATAGTAGTCAAGTGTATACTGGACGGACTTTGTAATACCCTCTGACGAATCAATCAGCGTACCATCCAAATCAAATAATATTGCTTTCATAAAATTTCTCCTTGCTTTATTATAATTTAATGTTATACTTAACGCGTAGCAAATGACATTTTCTAATATGCCTTGCTATTATAACATATTTTATTTGGCAGAGTAGAATTTTGTGCGTGAAGTGCCATGTGAACAGGGAGTTGTCATGTGGACGAAGATTTGCAAAAATCGCGATACAGAGTTCGCATCCCGCTGCTACATTTAGACTCTGGATAAATATCCTCCTTTATGTAGTTAAGGAATACTGCTGAAAGGAGGACTTTTTGTATGAAAAAACTTGTAACTATGTTTATTGATTCCGCAAAGGAATTCACTAAGCTCAAATCACTTGTAACCGCAGCCTTTCTGGTTGCTGTACACACTGTACTGGCTCTCTTTGTGTCAATTCAGGTGACAGATTCCCTGAGAATCTCTGTTTCCTTTGCCGCAAATCTGGTAATCGGTGCCCTATTTGGTCCTGTCATGGGCTTTGTCTGTGGTGGACTGGGAGACATCATCCAGTTTATCATCAAACCTACCGGTGCCTTTAATCCCGGACTTACTTTAAGTGCAGCCCTTGCTGGCATGATTTATGGTTTATTCTTTTACCACAAGTTCCCAGCCATAAAGCCTAAGCAGGAGGAGGCTGTTACTCTCAACAAATCCCATCTGCTGGCAGGTATGATGACTTCGATTATCACTTTCTGTCTGGTGTTTGTGCTCCCATTTTTTACTCTTACAGATGAAAACGGCACAAAGCTTTTTACAGAGGCCCACATACCAGTGATAATATCTGCAAAGCTCAACGGCATAGCCTGCACTACACCTTTTGTAATTGCAATTATACTAATTGCAGGCAGTATAGCCCTTATGCTTTTTGCAATATTTAAAAAATACATCTTATCCTTTATAGCATCGATAATCATGATATTTATCTGTATTCTCGCAGTGTACACCGACAGGTCATTTCTGACTGTACACATCGGCTTTGTAATTACCATGATTCTCTGGCTCGTATATGCCATAAATTCATTCTATGCAATTTCAAAGCTCCACAGCTTAGATACCGGCTTTCTGCTTAGATGTGTAATTGCATTGGCTGTTGATGTATTCGTTGTAAATATAATTCTCAGCACCTACTGGCTGTCACTTTTGATTGGAACTGACTTCTGGGTGCTGGTCATACCACGAACAATAAAAAATCTGGTTCAGCTGCCAATCAACATAATCATCGCATATTATGTGCTCTATTTTGTGAAAAAAGCTGGCATCAGTCAGAGCTCAAATTAAATTCATAAAGCCTGTCACCGGCAGCTTTTCTTTCATACTTTGGAACTCACAGGCTTTCCTCACAAAGCTCTCCGCAAACTTTGGATTTGACGGATAATACAGGTGAGGGAAGCCCATCCAATAGCTGCTGCCTGATATGACACAGGGATAACTTCTCCCTGTGACAGGCTTAACCGCCTTACAATCCTCTCCATTTAAGCTGCTGTCATAATAATGAAATTCATGAGCCTTTATGATTTCATGCTTTGGCAGAAAATTACTCTTGTTTTCAATCAGATTAATATATCCAAATCTAACCAGTTTCCCTGCATAATGGCATAATGCATCAATGACTCCTGCCATAGGATATTCCTTCTGTTCCTGGTCTATAAGCTTTGAATGAAGATACATAAAGCCACCACATTCAGCCACTACAGGCATGCCGCCCTGAATTGCAGTCCTTATATCATACAACATTTCCTTATTAGCACTCAGCTTATCAGCATGGAGCTCCGGATAGCCTCCTCCTAACAGAATTCCACTGCTGCCCTCTGGCAGATTTCTGTCATGAAGTGGCGAAAAATATACAATTTCTGCCCCATACTCTCTTAACAGACGCAGATTATCCTCATAGTAAAAACAAAAGGCCTCATCATAAGCTACCGCAATAAGGGGCTTTTGGTCTTCCTTATCTGTAAGAGGCTTTAATGGCTTTCTCTCAATATTTTGAGGAAGCGCCTCTGCGTCTTTTGCAATATCTATTATTGCATCAATTGAGACTGTTTTTCGAAATTCCTCTGCTGCTGCCTTAAGCTGGTCTTTGATACCTGCTATCTCATCTGGCATCACAAGTCCCAGATGTCTGCTCTCAAAGCTATATATGCCAAGCTTCTTATAATCAGGGAAATAGCCTGCCACAGTGATTTTAAGCTCCTCCTCTATCAGTGGCTTTATGATGTCGTAATATGACTTTGACATACGGTTTAATATTACACCCTTAATCAGATGCTCTCTGTCATAGCTTAAAAAGCCTGCGATAAGAGGGATTACAGACCTTCCCATCCCTTTGGCGTCAACTATCAGAATAATTGGTGTGTTTGTGACCTTAGCAAGATGATATGAAGAACCCTCTTCCCTTGTGCCTCCTAGGCCATCAAAAAGTCCCATCACGCCTTCCATCACAGCAAAATCATTTTCATTTCTCCCACTGATGAGCAGGTCTACTGTTGTCTCCTCATCAGTGAAAAAGGTGTCAAGATTCTTTGAAGGAATGTCAATGACTTTCCTGTGAAACATAGGGTCTATATAGTCTGGTCCGCACTTGTAGGAAACCACCTTCTCTCCCATATCCTTCAGGGTCTGCAACAGGGCACAGGTAATGACGGTCTTGCCGCTTCCGCTTTTTGGAGCTGCAAGCATAATTCTATTGAGCTTCATCTGCTGCCCCCTCCCTGAAATCAAATGAGCATATCCACACCGGGTTTTCCGCCTGCATCATATGATATTTTCCAATAGCTTTGCTCCTGTTGACCTGAAGCTCCACTATATCCTCATTTGCTATCGGATATGCTGACAAAATGTCTTTTATCTGGGCTATTGTCTCAAGGCTTACAGCAGTAATTACAATTCTCATGCTGTCATTAATGCTGTAGAGAGTGTTAAGGATTTCATTAAGATTTCCCCCACTTCCACCTATAAATACATGAGTCGGTTTGGGCAGTTCTTCAAGTCCTTCCGGTGCCTCAGCCTCAATAACTTCTATATTATCAAGCTTAAACTTTTCTTTATTTTTCTTGATTAAAGCCACGGCCTCCGGCTTTTTTTCTATGGCATAAACCTTTAAATCAGGTGACAGCCCTGCCATCTCCATTGCGATAGAGCCTGTGCCGCTGCCTATATCATACACAAGGGCCTTGTCGGTTAATCTGAGCTTACAGATACTGACCTCCCGTACCTCTTCCTTGGTCATCGGCACCTTATCCCTGATAAACTCACTGTCTGCTTTTCCATGGGTAAGCCTCCTGTCCCCGGCATTAGGATTTTTGATAAGGCAGGTATACAGGCCCTCCTTTTTTAATTCCACACATTCGATTGGAGTAAGGGTCATTATCTCCTGAGTCTCATAGGAAAGCTCATAGCCCGCAATAACAATACACTGATTGAGTCCTGCATCGAGCAAAAGCTGTCCCAGACTGTTGACATCATTTACACCGGACATAAGCATGAAGGTCTTACTATTATGCCTGATTATATCAGCCAGATTAGCCTGCTTCCTGCCATGGATGCTGCATATTTTAGCGTCCTGATAACTCTCTCCTGTGCAGGCCGCCAGATAAGCTATTGAAGATATTCCCGGCATAATGCTTATATCTGCATTCAGTGCCCCGGACTCAGTCTCAGCCCTCAATGACCTATATAAGGACTGGCAGCCACTGTAAAAGCCACTGTCTCCTGAAAACAGGATTACTACGTTTTTATCTTCATAAAAAGTGTCATCGCTTTGCAGCTCCTTTAGATAAGAGATAATATCACCTGCCATATAGTAAGGCTTTTTCTCAAGGCGCGGCTCGTAAGTATCAATCATTCGCTTTGCGCCGAGGATTATGTCCGCCTCCTTTATGGCATGCTCTACTTCCTTGGTAAGGCTTGCCTGGCTTCCCATGCCTACGCCGGCCAGGGTGATATTAAGCTTATTTTGTGGAATAATCTTTTTGTGGCATATATTGCCTAGAAGCTCACAGGTTTCTCTGAATGAATATGTCTTGCTTTTATTGTTACCAGTATTTGTATTTCCTGTAGTATTTGTATTTCCTGCAGCATTTACTCCTTCTATCACATATACGGGAATATCCAGCCGCTTTGCTGCCTCAAGCTTCTCTATATAGCCACCAGCCCTGCCACTTTTCTTAGTGACCAGACAGCTTATATCATACTGGCGGAGCATAGCCTCATTCATGTCCACCGTAAATGGTCCCTGCAGAGCAAGGATATGCTTTCCCATTATACCATTTTCATTGCAGAGGCTTAAGCTTTCAAGTCCCGGCAGTACCCTGACAAATAGTCTGTCCTTTATGCTTTCATGTCCGCAGTATGCGGACAATTCTTTACTTCCTGTTGTAAGCAGAATGTTTCCATTTATTTGTAAAAGAGCCTCTGCACAGTCCTCATTACATTCAAAGCTTCTTATTTTGTCATAATCATAGCTGTCATCTGTCTCACGTTTCAGGCGGATATATGGAATGTCCTTACCCTTCATGGCTGTCCTTATATTTTCTGTAACCACCTGAGCATAGGGATGTGTGGCATCCACAACTGCCGAAAACTGCCCATCTGATATAAAGGCACTCATCTCCTCAACATCCATCCTGCCCCTGTGGACATGAGCACAGTCATTTTCTGTCAGCACAAGCTCTCCGTATTCTGTAGCAACGCATACTGTATGCAAAATGCCTGCCTTAGAAAGACACTCAGATAGCTTCCGTCCTT
>URLU01000054.1 GCA_900548765.1 uncultured Lachnobacterium sp. | reverse complement strand
GGTTATATCCAAAGTGGACATGGGAAAATTCCACGCTTCCCTCTATCTTGTCAAGCTTAACAGGATTTTCTACTGTCACATCCTCCTCTTCCTCCTCAAGGAATTCGAATACACGCTCAGAGGCTGCTGCCATAGACTGCAGCTGGTTTGCCACCTGGGCAATCTGCTGTATAGGCTGTGTAAAATTCTTCACATACTGTATAAATGCCTGAATATCACCAATCGTAATTACATTTTTAATAGCCAGAATACCACCTGAGATTGCAACACCAACATATCCTAAATTACCAACAAACTGCATGATAGGCATCATAAGTCCCGAAAGAAACTGTGATTTCCATGCTGACTGATACAATACATCATTTGCTTCCTTAAAGGTCTTAACAGTCTCAGCTTCCTTGTTGTAAGCCTTTATAACCAGATGTCCACCGTACACCTCTTCAACCTGACCATTGATATGGCCTAAATATTCCTGTTGCTGCCTGAAGTATTTCTGCGAATGCTTAATCACAAAAGAAATAAGCAGGGCAGAAACCGGCAGAATAACCAGTGAAATCAAGGTCATAAGCGGTGAAATTGAAAGCATCATGACAAGAGTACCAATCAATGTTGCCACAGATGTGATAATCTGTGTAATGCTCTGGTTTAAGCTCTGTCCCAGGGTATCTACATCATTTGTGATACGGGAAAGAACCTCGCCATAGGTTCTCGACTCAAAATACTTCATAGGCATGCGGTTTATTTTGGCAGTGATATCTTTACGCATCCTGTAGCAGGTCTTCTGGGTAATGTTTGTCATAATAAGTCCCTGAACAAACATAAAGACAGCACTCACCACATACAAGCCAAGTGTAAATAAAAGCACTTTTGCAATATAATCGAAATCAATTCCGCCTGTGCCTGCGATTTTATTCATAAGTCCCTCAGCAAGGGCTGTTGTAGCCTTACCCATAACCTTAGGTCCTGCAACGGAGAAAACAGTTGAAACTGCTGCAAAAATCATGACAGCAATGATTGCGCCCCAGTATCTGCCCAGATATTTTATGAGCTTCCTGGTAGAGCCTTTAAAATCCTTTGCTTTTTCACCCATTCCCGGGCCTCGTCCCATAGGACCTCTCGGCCGTCTTGAAGGCATCTTGGTCTGATTCATATTTTCATTCATCTTACATGCCCTCCTTATCTGACTTGACTATATCGTTTCCTTCGCCTGTAGCAGCTTTATCTGCTGTATCTATGCCGGAAGCATTTGCAGCGTTGTCTGCTGTACCTATACCCATGGCACTGCCTGCTTTGTCTGCTACATCTGTGACTGCAATACGGTTCTCATCATAAACATCCTTGTCAAGCCCCAGCTCCTTGGCAGAAAGCTGCGACTGTGCAATCTGCAAATATACATCACAGTTTTTGAGAAGCTCCTCGTGAGTTCCCTTTCCGGCAATTTTTCCATCATCAAGCACAATAATCTGGTCAGCATGTAAAATGGTGCTGATACGCTGGGCAACAATAATCACAGCTGCGTTGGCAGTAACCTCCGCCAGCGCACCACGGAGCTTGGCGTCTGTCTTCATATCAAGCGCCGAAAAGCTGTCGTCAAATACATAAATGCGTGGATTTTTTGCAATAGCCCTTGCAATGGCAAGTCTCTGCTTCTGACCTCCCGATACGTTGGCACCGCCCTGGGCAATAGGGCTGTCATATCTGTCCTTTTTATTCTCGATAAACTCTGCAGCCTGGGCAATTTCAGCCGCTCGAGCGATTTCATCATCTGTAGCATCCTGCTTGCCAAATCTAAGGTTTGAAGCTATGGTTCCTGAGAAAAGAATACCTTTCTGAGGTACAAAGCCTATCAGTTCCCGAAGCTCCTCAAGAGAATAATCCCTGATATCGTGTCCATCCAGTTCAATTGAACCGCCTGTCACATCATAGAAACGTGGAATCAGGTTCACCAGAGTGGATTTACCACAACCGGTACTGCCGATAATTGCCGTTGTTTTTCCCGGCTCTACTACAAAATCAATATCTGAAAGCACATCCTCCTTGGCAGCCGGATATCTGAAATCAACATGGTTGAACTTTATAACGCCCTTGTGATTTTCCACTGTAACCGGCTTCTTGGGACTTTCAATAGAGCTCTGGGTCTTTATAACCTCATCTATACGGTCAGCCGCAACACCAGCTCTAGGCAGCATGATTGACATAGCCGACAGCATGAGGAAGGCCATAACGATCATCATGGAATAAGTAATAAAGGCTGTCATCGTACCAACCTGCATTGTACCATTATCAATTCTGCCTGCTGCAATCCATACTATTCCTAAAGTAATGCAGTACATAATCATGGACATACCCGGCATCATAAATGTCATGACACGGTTTGTAAAAAGCTGTGTACGGGTAAGGTCCTTATTAGCCTCGTCAAATCGTTTTTCCTCTTCCTTCTCACGTCCAAATGCCCTGATAACGCTAAGACCAGTAAGAATCTCACGGGATACCAGATTAACCTTGTCAACCAGAGTCTGCATAATCTTAAACTTAGGCATTGCAATACCAACCAGAGCAAAAATAAATGTCATAATCGCAATAACCGCAACAACTATTACCCACTCCATACCCGACTTGGTATTGGCCACCTTGATGATTCCACCAATACCAACGATTGGTGCATAGAGCACCATACGAAGCATTACAGCAGTCACCATCTGTATCTGCTGGATATCATTTGTGCTTCGGGTAATCAGGGACGCTGTGGAGAATTTATTAATCTCTGCATTTGAAAAGCCAACCACATTTGAAAAAGTCTTCTCTCTCAAATCCCTGCCGACACCGGCACCAACTTTTGAGGCCGCATAGCCCACAACAACTGCTGCAATAAGCATGACAGCTGCAAAAACAAACATCTTGCCACCAGTTCTCCAGAGATATGCAATCTGGTTAGCATCTATGTCCACTCCGGCATTCTCATCACACTTTGCAGCAAAGGCAACCCCCATTGACTTAAGGGTTGATGAGCCTACTGCATCAATCTTGTCCTGCACACCCGACCGGATTTGTGTAATGATTTCGTCATTAAGCTCCACTCCCTGTGGGATAACAGAGGTGTCAACATCCATGTCCTGACCTGACTGGAATACCTGATAAGCCATTACGAGAGGTACTAAAAGTTCCTCGTCCATGGCATCCAGTGTGTCCTTGTCTGCTGTGAGCTTGTAGGTCTTATCTTTATTCACAGTGTAAGCAGATTCTCCGTCAACACTTTCTGAACCTGTATCCGCTGTACTGTCAGACTCATTCTCGTCAATTACACCAGCCTCATCCGAGTAACAGGCTGTAAATGCCTCCTTCTCATCCTCAAGCATAAAGGTCTGCGCCATCTGGTAGTCTTCCTCTGTAATCTCCTCAGGCAGGATATGCTCAATACCATGATTTTGAATACCTACATCAATGATATTTGATGTGTATTCCGGCAGAGCCAGATCACAGTACGCCTGAGCAAAGAGGAAAACAAAAATCACAATGATCCATCGCCAGTATGGAATCAGGTTTTTGAATATTTTACTCATAATCTTTTCCTTTCGTTTTTATCTGTATTTATCATAGTTCCATTATCTGGATAAATGCGTATACATTCTATTTTATCAATGGCAGAGTGGAATACAATAAAAAAATTATAAAGAAAGAATTAAAAAAGAGACGGTTTGTATTTTCCGTCTCAGTCCTCATAATGATCCTTACAAGTCCCCTTTAAGCAATTCAGGCATACTTTGGTATATAAAAACGTCTAAATCTCCTCTCTGAGATTTAGACGTTTTTATAATTCTCACAGCTTTACTGCAAATCCTCATCCGTTATGGTTTCACCATTATAAATCTTATCGATAAGTGTCTTTGCCTTATCAATCTTCTCCTGATTCTGAAGCATTACATATGCGTTCTTTGTCGGCATTGAGTAAGTCTTTGCGCTTTTGCCTTCACCATCTACCGCAAAACTCTTTACTGTCCACTTGCCGCCATCACTTAGCTGCATATTTACGAGTCCGGATATATCTTCCTGTCCGATATCTGTAGAGAACATTCCCTCTAAGCTGTCCATGATTCCACCATAGTTTGTGAGAAGCTTTGTGCTTCCTGTTACCTTATCTACTACTGCTGAGATAAGTGCCATCTGATGACGTCCTCTGGTCAGGTCTCCACCTGACAAGTGGTAACGCTCTCTTACAAAGTAGAGTGCAGCCTGTCCATCTACATAATTTTCACCCTTCACATAGCTGTAATTAGCATCGTGAATAGACGTGAAAGATTCCTCTGACACTACTGTTACACCGCCAAGCTCATCTATAAGCTTCTTAAAGCCCTCAAAATTCATCTGTACATAGAAATCAATTTTATCCAATCCATACAGATTTGCCAGTGTGTCCTCAGAGCAGTCTACTCCGTAGAGTCCACAGTGTGTAAGCTTGTCCTTCTGCCCCTTTGCAATTGAGATATCTACATAGTAATCTCTAGGTGTATTGAGCAGTAATATCTGCTTTGTCTTTGGATTGACAAAAGCAAGAATATTTACATCGCTTCGGCTCTTTGCCAGCTTTGCTGACCTGGTATCTGAACCACTGATATATACACAGAACGGATCCTCGGTTACATCAAGGTTTGAATCCTCCTTCTGCTCCGTGTAATTTCTTGTGTGCTCATATATTATTCTGACTTTTTCCGAAAAGCCATCATATCCCTCTGTGTCATTTACTACTGCTTCATATGTCTCATCCATAATCATTGCCTGCACATCACCCGCATACAAAGCGTCTACCATTTCTGTCACAGAATCATACTCTACAGTTTCAATATCAGAGTCAGTCTCCTCGTTGATGGCATCAATCGCCTCCATGGTTGTCTCGTCCCCATAAACTGTTGTATACGCAAATGTATAGTCTGCTGCATCCTTGATTTCCTTAGCCGGGTCATCGGTCAGCACATAGACCCCCGCAACTTCACTGATTGTAACAGTATCATCTGTCATATCCTCAATTGTACTGTTTACCTTGCCGAGGAACAGACTGATATATATACATAGTAATATTGATATACCCGCAAGAACAAAACCTATAATTCGTCTTACTTTTCCTGTCTTCCTGCGTTTGGTCTTAGTATATTTGTACATCAAGAGCTGAGCTTCAAGGAATAATAACAGGATAAATATAAGTGCTATTGCTGCCATGTATTTAGTGGGCAGCATGCCTGTCTTTCCAGCTGTTATCAGTGTGATTAGCTCTACAACAGCCTGAACCACTAATACAACCAGAGATATTATCCTCCACTGCTTTGCGGTAAGCCTGCGCTTTTTTGTCTTTGAAGTAGTTGTCTTTTTTTCCAATATAACGCCCTCCGTAGTTACCCTTTTATTTTAACATGCGCTTTCGAATATTATACACTTTTTAAGTATATACATATCTTAATATTTCTTTAATTTTTTTGTAACATTATGGATATTATATCATACATAATACTGCTGTACCATACTAGCAATGTCTTTTTTCTATAGATTTCTCAAGAAAAGCAGGTCAGAACCGGGCTACTTAATCTCTGCATCTAAATTGTTAAGCTGCACCATTCTATAGCCCGGCTTCTTCCATGCCTTAGTTTTTATCAGCACTATACTGTCATTATCTGTACAAACAGGTACATCCTGTACATCCATAGGCAGCTCATTTCTATTAAAATAACCTCTGTATGCCTTACCTATCCCTGTTTGTACAACCTTATTGCCCTTCACCAGTCTAAGTGCTACTGCTGCCACATCATTTTCCTGACAGACTGCAAGCATCTTTTCCTCATACTCTGCATCTTTGCACTTTCTACCAGCTGGAATGTACATAATATAATCCGCGTCTTCATCTCTTGCAGCATCCTGTATTATATCATCTGACACTTCATCCTTGTATACAATCTTTGCGGTCCTGGACTCTTCTGATAAAATGTACTCCACATCATAGATGCCCAAATCCTTACTAATCGCAACCTTTGCCTGCACCCCGCGTCTCTCGAGGTATTCTGAAACTGCCTTCACACCGGCTTCATACGCATACATCTTACTTCCTGCACTTCCTGCCGTTGAGGTTTCATGCACCCGCCAGTGATAAAGCACCTTGGGAATATGATAGGCTTTAGCTCCTGCAGACAGACATCTCAGAACAAAATCATAGTCCTGGGCGCCATCCTTGTCTGGATTTAGTCCACCAATTTTTCCTAATTTCTGTTCATCCGATTCAGACAATACAAGCAATGAACGGCTCACCACCACAAAGTGGCAGAAATAATTGTAATGCCTGATTAGCTCCTCGTTATAATCCAGCTTATGGTGAAAATAGTAGTGTCTAGTGCCCTCTGCATCTATTTTATCCTCGTCTGAATAACTGATGTAGAACTTTCGTTCTTCCTCAGTCAGCTCATTAAGTTTTTTCACGTTCTCATAAAGAGCATCAAGCTCCAACACATCATCATGGTCTGCAAAGCTGATATATTCACCGATGGCAAGCCTCAGACCTTCGTTAGTATTTTGGGAAATGCCTTCATTTTTTTCAAGATGATGATACACAATCGTGCCTGTCAGCTCAGCCTGATTTTGCCTCTTTTCCTTGATATACTCAGTCACAAACTGTTTCACCTTATCGCTTCTGCTTCCATCGGCAAGCACAAGCTCCCAGTTGCCATAGGTCTGATTTGCAACAGATTCAAGCAGCTCCTTTAAAAATTTCTCCGGAGTCTCATAGGTCGGCACAACGATGCTGATGAGCGGATTATACTTAAATGGCTCTTCTTTAAGCTGCCTGCGCTGGTTTTCAAGTTCTTCCTCTGTCGGAAGATATTTCTGCCAGTCTGGTTCATCAGTGTTCCATGGGGCAAATTTACGCTCATAGAATTTCTGCCAGGTACCGATGACGCCATAGCGGCTTATTGAATTTGTTAGTTTGGTTAGTTTTTGTTTAATTGGCATATACTTTTCCTCTGTCCTCTTCGATTGCTGAAATTATCCAATCTACCACAGTTCCTGCCGGATTATCACTCTTATATACCTCCATATTCTCATAGAACCTATCCACATTTTCAAAGTACTCGTCTTCCGTATATTCTTCCACACGCTTTTCAAATTCTTCTATATTCTTTGCAAATGGATATGGTGTATCCTCCGGTCGAAGCAGCAAGCTTCTTTCTTTTCTGTAAGCTTCATAATCTTTGGCAAATATAAATACCGGTTTGTGCAATAAACTGAAAGAATACATAACTGATGAATAATCTGTTATGAGCATGTCAGATATTATATACCTTTCCATCTCTATCGGGAAATTTTTCCCATCTATAATTCTATTATCACTCGTGTCAATTACTCCCTGCACTTTTTCTATATTCACATTCGGATGAAATCTTACTATTAGTTTACACTCTTTTCCAAGCTTTTTTTCTAAGCTATTAAGAACTCGACTGAAATCAATATCGTACGCATCTGTATCATCACTATTTCTAAATGTTGGAGCATATAAAATAACATAATCTTCTTTACTTATTCCATACTTCTCGTATTTTTTCCTCAGTCTTTTTTTCTCTTCTCCCAGTGCTTCCTGAGACATATTGTACTCAGGCTCTAACATTCCCACGTCTAGTATCTGTGTCTCCTTAGACAGCCAAAAATAATTTAAATATTGATTACGCTTATACTGATTTTCTGCAATTATTGCATTGATTATATTCCCATCATATTTTGCAGCTTTTACATATTGTGGCGAAAGTTCCTCTTCTGCAGCGCCTTCTACTCCTTTAAATCCAAACGCTCCATGCCAGGTTTGCAAATATATCTGCTCCTGCTTTTTTCTGACTATATGTGCATTTCTAACATTATCTATCCATATTCCTGCGGATGCCTGTTCTCTGGCACAGGCTAATGTGCCATATTCTACTTTCCTCACTCCCCCCGGCATTGGACTGTTCATATCACTTACTGCCCAGACTACATCCCAGTCCAATTTTCTTCTCAGGATTTCTTCTACAATATATTGTGGATTTCCGCCATATCCCTTACCAATAAAATTATCTACATAAACCTTATTTTTCTGTACCGGAACCTTTTTTGCTAAGGTTTCTGCATATATTTTACATTCATACTTTTTTATTCTTTTTTGAATAGCCTTTTTTACATTAGTAACACTCATACGTTCTCACCATATTCTTTGATAATATGCTCATAAAATGTGCCCTCTGTGCTATAATTTATGTGATGATTCAGCTTATGAAAGTCAGACATTATTTTTATCTGCTCCCATCTTTTTTCATTATACTTTTCATTAAGCTCAAACTGTAATACATGTGGAGATTGATTATTATAAACCGGCACTGCTTTCCACTCTTTTCTAAAAGTCGTACAAGCCAGTGTAAATAAAATATGCCAAATAAAATAATTCTCCTCTTTGTTATGCTCTTCCCAATAATCGTAAAGCATGCTACGCACTGCCATAAGTATTGGCTCTTCCTTTTTCGCATATATAAGCCAGCTTGAACTGACTATTGGCTGTTCATTTCTACTCAGATTTACTATCTGATACACAAACAAGTCCGTTTTTTTCATATAATCCGGTAATCCCTGACCTGTACATAGCACTGTGGCGTCCAGCCACATCCCTCCATACTTACACAATAATTCAGTTCTCAGTATATCAGAAAAATGTGCATTGCCTATTAAACCTTTTTGTCTTTTCTCCACTATATGCTCAG
Organism: uncultured Lachnobacterium sp.; assembly: GCA_900548765.1. GTDB lineage: Bacteria > Bacillota > Clostridia > Lachnospirales > Lachnospiraceae > Roseburia. The sequence goes on along the minus strand of URLU01000054.1, from coordinate 3,050 downwards.
GTAGCTCTACATAATCAGCCATGTTTTCTTCCGTTATAATTACAAGCTGCAATTCCGGCAGATTCCTTCTGACAGAATTAATGCATGCCTTCACAAGGTTCGGCGCATTCTCCTCCCCTTGAAGCCAGCACATCCATACTTTTTCCCCCACATTTGTAGTACCACAAGGTTTCTGCATATTAATATTCTCTGCATACTCATTAAGCCATTTCCCATATCGCTTCTGCATGCGCCTAAATGTCCTGACCTGCATTTCCTTTTCAAGGCTTTCATCGCTTTTTAGATGTATTTTTAGCCATTCTCTTTCAATATGTATTTTTGTCTTTTCTAAAAATGTCTTTTCACGAATTGCTTTTATTATCTGCATTTTTATGTTCCTTTATCTTTCTTAAAATATAATCTCTAATATATATATAACCATATACATGAAATATTTTTGAAAGCCCTATATATATGCCTCCGCAAATTACTATCTGCAAAAGAATTGTTACATAACTGCCAAATCTAAACACAAGGACTACGCTTCCCCCAACAATTACCACCACTGCAAGCCCACAGGAAGCTTTTATATCATCCAATTGCTCCTTTACACTATAGCCAATAAGTTTTCCTACTGCTCTGTAATTAACTATAGTTCCATATATATTATAGAGTGTCAACGTTACAGCTATTGCTATAGGATTAATCATAGCCCCTGCCACCAGCAGTAATAAATATACAGGCTTCTTGTACAACTCAAGTTTTAAAAGCTTATCGCTTCTGCCTATAGCCTTCATTGTCTGCAGACTAACTCCTCCAATGATTCCAAATGCACTGCCCACACAAATAATCTGCATAAACGGCACGCTTGCTTTCCACTTTTCCGTCAATAATATAATCGTCAATGGCTCTGCTATCACGCCTAAAAAAGCCATCATAGGCATTACAAGATACGACAATACTTTTATCGCTTTTCTGGTCATTTCCTTCACATCAGTAATATTGTTCTTACAGTTAGCCATCGCAGGAAACAAAACTGTCATAACAGAATTTGTAAGATTTGAGCTTACAAGATTTGGAATCTGCTGACCTTTATTATAAAATGCCAAGTCTGCTGATACATATTTTTTTCCTATGATAAGAGAACGCAGTTGGTCAAAGAAAGTTCCTATTAAGTCTGCGGCAAGTACTTTCCATCCATAACTCATAAGTGCTCTTGCTCTGTCCCAGGAAAACATAAGCTTTGGCCGCCATTTCACCGAAAAACTCAACACTATGCTATCCACTATCGTATTTGACATATACTGTGCTACCAATGCCCACACTCCAAAACCATATATAGCCATAGCAATTCCGATAAATGCAGACAATATAGTTCCTATAAGTGTAGAGAAAAAGAATTTTTTAAATATCATATGTCTTGAAACATACGCATGCTGAACTGAATTGTAAGCTCCAATTGGAATTCTTAATCCAAACACTCTAAGAATTGATACCAGGATTGGCATATCATAAAATCCTGCTATTAGTGGTGCTGTAAAATATATGATACAATACATACCAACAGCAACTGCCAGGCCACAATAGAATATTGTAGAATAGTCCAACTCATCTGCATCACTTTTTTGAATTAGTGAAGTACCAAATCCGCTGGTGACACAAACATCGGCAAGCGTTATAAATATTGTAACAAGTGCCACTGTTCCATAATCTTCCGGCATTAAAATTCTTGCCAATACAATTGATACTACAAATGATATCAATTGTGCCAGTGTTCTTTCTCCCAACTTCCAAAAAATTCCAGCAAATATAGAATTTCCTGTTTGCTTATTTTCTTTCATTTATTTTAACCTTTATGCTTATAATACAATTTCAAAATATTTGATACTAATTTTACGCCAACCAATTTGCACAAAAAATAAATTATATTATATTTTTTTACTTTTCTGAGAATATACAAATTATTCTGTATATCTCGTTCAAATGCTTGATATTCTTCAGCCGTCTGATACATATACATTCTTTGTATTATTTTATAGAATAACTGCGAACTTCTTATTGCCACAATTTCTGCCATTTTAGGATTATGAGTCTTCAGTTCAGATTCAAACTTCTGTAGTTCTTTGACAACTTTAAAAAGACCTTGCAGCTCCTTAATACTGGTAGCCTCAGTTAAAGCTCCTGGTCTCCCTATTTGATAACAATATATCGGTTTTTTTACACATCCTACTTTTTCACTAAGTGACAGACACTTCATAGTCCATAATTCGTCCTCATGAATAATTCCATCACAAAACCACAAATTGTTTTTCTCTAAAAAAGAACGCTTTACAACTACTTCCCATACCGCAAACCAAAACACATTTGTATACATACACTCTTCAAGTACCCTATACTTATCATCTAATGTATATTTTCCTTGAAACGATATCTCACGCGTTTTATTGCTCTCATCATCAAATACGCAAAAATTAAACAAAGTAATATCTGCTTGCGTTCTTATTTCCTGTTCCATTATAAACAAAGCATCTTCTGTAAGATAGTCATCCGCGTCCAAAAAAACAAGATATTCACCGGTTGCATTTTTTATTCCTGTATTTCTTGCTCCGGATAGTCCCCTATTTTCCTGTGTAACAATACTAAATCGCTTATCATTACCAATCAAGCTTTTGGCTATCTCAAGAGTATTGTCTGTCGAACCGTCATTTACTATTATACATTCGTAATTTGTTACCTTTTGCATCAGTACACTTCGCAGTGCTCTCTCTATATAATTTGCGACATTATATGCCGGAACTATAATACTGTATTTTACTTGCATGCTTTACCTCTCTTTATATTCCATTGAGAATAACAGAACTATATGGTACAACCTCATGATACCCTCTAATAAACACAGTAATTATCATATATATAAAAAATGCTGCATTTACGGTAAATGCTATAATTTTTCTATTATCCTTTCCTTTTATATATCCAAACATCTTTGGTAAATACACAACTGTCGAAAACGAAAACAGCCAGCTAAGTCTCTGTGCCTGTGGAATTCTTGATGACAGCATCAAAAGTAC
>URLU01000053.1 GCA_900548765.1 uncultured Lachnobacterium sp. | reverse complement strand
GTTTCTGAGAAGAGCCGAGCTGTTGGCAATCTCCCAGTTTTCGGCCTTATGGGCAAGGCTTATGGCTTCAAACTGTTCTATTTTTTCGAAAGTCTGAGGTGTAATCAGATTCTCCTCGCACAGATTGCAATAATCGTTATATATGTTTTCGGCAGCATTATGAAGCAAACCCGCTTTCTTGTATAGCTTTGCATACAAGCCAAGCATCTGATGGCGCTGCTCTAATGCTGTCCTTAAAAAGACAGGCCTGAATTTATCATGATTGCTCAAAATAGTCTGCAAATCAGCAGCATTTTTACATGGGATAACAATTACAGTAGTGTCCTCGGCTGCCACATAGTCGCAGGCAAACCAGCCAGATTCCAAAATACCAACAATGGCATTTGAACCCATGGCAACTTCTGATAGCTGATAGCTTCTGACAACAGTACCCTCCTGAATGAGGTACCATTCAGTAACTTTATCCTGCTTTTTGGCAACTATGTCGCCTTTTTTAAACTTAAGTACATTCATTAAATGTTCCCCCTTATTTTGTACTATACAATTATATCAAAATATTAAGAAAAATAAATATTGGATTGAATAAAAATCTGACTTTTTGTATAATAATTTTCATATGAAAAAGTTGATTAACATAAAGGAGAGATATATGTATACATTAGAAGACATCAGAACAGTAGATCCTGAAATAGCAAATGCAATTACAGATGAATTTGAGCGCCAGAACAGCCACATTGAGCTGATAGCGTCAGAGAACTGGGTCAGTCCTGCAGTTATGTCTGCGATGGGCAGTATACTTACTAATAAGTACGCAGAGGGATACCCGGGAAAGAGATATTACGGAGGCTGCGAGTGCGTAGACGTGGTTGAAGAGCTTGCAAGAGAAAGAGCCAAAAAGTTGTTCGGCTGTGAGTATGTAAATGTACAGCCACATTCAGGTGCCCAGGCAAATATGGCAGTACAGTTTGCCATACTTAAGCCAGGAGATACAGTTATGGGAATGAATCTGGATCACGGCGGACATCTGACACATGGCTCACCAGTTAACTTTTCTGGAACATATTTTAATATAGTGCCTTACGGAGTAAATGACGAGGGCTTTATAGATTACGAAAATGTACGTGCAATCGCACAAGAGTGCCAGCCAAAGATGATTATTGCCGGAGCATCAGCTTATGCCAGAACAATTGATTTTAAAAAATTCAGAGAGATAGCAGATGAGGTGGGAGCTGTGCTTATGGTTGACATGGCACACATTGCAGGACTTGTGGCAGCAGGACTTCATCCAAGCCCAATCCCATATGCGCATGTTGTAACTACAACAACTCACAAAACACTCCGCGGACCTCGTGGTGGAATGATTCTCTGCAGTCAGGAAATGCAGGATAAATATAATTTTAACAAGGCTATTTTCCCTGGCACACAGGGGGGACCACTTATGCATGTGATTGCTGCAAAGGCAGTATGCTTCAAGGAGGCACTTGAGCCAGAGTTCAAGGAATATCAGCAGCAGATTGTAAAAAATGCACAGGCACTCTGCAAGGGCTTACAGGACAGGGGCATCAGTATTGTATCAGGTGGCACGGATAACCACCTTATGCTTGTAGATTTAACTCCATTTGAATTGACAGGAAAGGCTGTAGAAAAACTTATGGATGAAGCTCATATCACAGCAAACAAGAATACTATCCCAAATGACCCTAAGTCACCATTTGTAACCAGCGGTATCCGTCTTGGAACACCTGCAGCTACATCAAGGGGACTTAAGGAGGAGGATTTTGATAAGGTGGCAGAGGCTATTGCCATGCTTATCAAAGAGGGCGAGACGGCTATAGAGCCAGCCCGCGCAATTGTTAAGGAGCTTACAGATAAATATCCATTAAAAAACTTTAAATAGTCTGGAATCTTGCAAAATGTGTGTATTCAGAGTACAATGGCAAAAGGAATATTCAAAATAAAGTAACGTTGGAGGAACTATGATAGATTTAAAGTTTTTGAGAGAGAATCCTGACGCAGTCAAGGAGAATATTAAAAAGAAATTTCAGGATCACAAGCTTCCACTTGTGGACGAAGTAATAGAGTTAGATAAGCAGTCAAGAGCTGCACAGCAGGAGGCAGATGAGCTTCGTGCAAAGAAAAATCAGGTATCTAAGCAGATTGGTGCTCTTATGGCACAGGGCAAGAAGGAAGAGGCTGAGGCTGTAAAGGCTGAGGTTGCTGCAATATCTAAGCGTCTTGCAGAGCTTGAGCCACTTGAGAAAGAGCTTTCTGACAAGGTGACAGAAATTATGATGAAGATTCCAAACATCATTGACCCATCTGTACCAATTGGAAAAGATGATAGCTGTAATGTGGAAATCCAGAAATATGGAGAGCCGGCAGTGCCTGATTTTGAGATTCCATACCACACAGACATCATGGAGAGATTTGATGGAATCGACCTTGATGCAGCGGGTAAGGTGGCAGGAAATGGTTTCTACTATCTGATGGGAGACATTGCCCGTCTTCATTCAGCAATGACAGCATATGCCAGAGATTTTATGATTAATAAGGGATTCACATACTGCATCCCACCATTCATGATTCGTTCAAATGTCGTAACAGGAGTTATGAGCTTTGAGGAAATGGATGCCATGATGTACAAGATTGAGGGAGAGGATCTCTACCTTATCGGAACATCAGAGCACTCTATGATTGGTAAATTCATTGACACAATCAATGATGAGTCAAAGCTTCCATACACTCTTACAAGCTATTCACCATGCTTCCGTAAGGAAAAGGGTGCTCACGGAATCGAGGAGCGTGGAGTGTATCGTATCCACCAGTTCGAGAAGCAGGAGATGATTGTAGTATGTAAGCCAGAGGAGTCAAAGACATGGTATGACAAGATGTGGTCATACACAGTAGAACTTTTCAGAAGTCTGGATGTACCGGTTCGTACACTTGAGTGCTGTTCTGGAGATCTGGCTGACCTCAAGGTTAAGTCATGTGACGTAGAGGCATGGTCACCACGTCAGAAGAAGTATTTTGAGGTAGGAAGCTGCTCTAACCTTGGTGATGCACAGGCACGCCGACTCAAGATTCGTGTAAAGGGAGAGGATGGACAGAAGTATTTTGCTCATACTCTTAACAATACAGTGGTTGCTCCACCACGTATGCTTATTGCATTCTTAGAGAACAACTTAAATGCAGATGGTTCTGTAAATATTCCAAAGGCACTTCAGCCATACATGGGTGGAACTGAGAAGCTGGTTCCAAAGAATTAAATAATAGTAATCAAGCATTAATCCGTCTAAATCATTTTTGGTTTAGGCGGATTTTTTAGTGTCAAAACATGCAAAAAAAGCTGCCGGTGGGGATGCATAAAAAATTCAAATTAACCAATACTATCCTGTAGAAAATAAACTGGTGGTGAATAATGGAAGAAAATAGCTGCAATAAAAATACAGATACAAAAGTGATGGTGAGCAGGAATATAGAAGCAAATATACAAACATTCCGGAAAACCTATAAAGATTGTGCAGATATAAAGACCAGAGAGATGTATCTGGGAGCACATAATGACAAAAAGTGCTTCATGGCATATATTGAAGTAGCACTGGATATGAAATCCTTTGGAGCGAGTGGAATAGGCATGCTGGTGAAAAATATAGAGGCAGGAATATCTCCGAAGGATGCCAGGGTGGCAGATGTGACAGAGGTAAAAGACCTGAATCAGGCACTGGATGTGATACTGATTGGAAATGTACTTGTCTTTGTGGATGGCTGTGACTATGCTTTAAAGATTGGAGATACGGGATATCCGAGTCTGGGAGTAAAGGAAACTGACTCTGAAAAAGTCATAAGAGGCTCAAATGAAGGTTTTTCTGATTCCATAAAAATAAATACAGCTCTTGTGCGGAGGAGAATAAGAAGCCAGAACTTAAAGGTTAAGGAGACAACTGCAGGGGTGAGGTCAAATACCATTGTAGATATCATGTATATGAAGGACATAGCATATCCGCAGGTGGTCACAGAAATAATGAAAAGGCTGGCTAAGTACGAGGTAGACGGAGTCCTGGACAGCGGAGTAATCGAACAGCTTGCAGAGAAAAAATGGTATTCACCCTTTCCAGAATTTCAGACTACACAAAGACCGGACAGGGCGGCGATGGCGGTGCTTGAAGGGCGTGTGGTAGTACTGTGTGATAACAGTCCCATAGCCCTGATTCTGCCTACTGATTTCAATTCATTTTTAAAGACTACAGATGATTACTATAATCGTTTTGAGGCAGCAAGCTTTGCGAGAATAATCAGATATGTATCTGCATTTCTGGCAATGACCCTGCCGGGACTATATCTTGCAGTGACCAATTTTCATACACAGATATTGCCCACATCCCTGCTACTGTCATTCTGGGAGGCAAGGATAGGCTGCCCATTTCCAGAGGTGGTGGAGGTTGTGCTTATGGAGCTGTCCTTTGAACTTTTGCGGGAGGCTGGGATAAGGCTGCCAGGAGCGATGGGAAACACCATAGGAATAGTCGGCGGTCTAATAATAGGGCAGGCGGCGGTTGATGCAAATCTGGTCAGTCCAATTGTGGTAATCGTGGTGGCTTTTACTGCCTTGTGCTCCTTTGCAATTCCAAGCGAAGAATTTGCATTTTCCTTCAGACTGCTCAAATTTGGCTTTATTGTCCTCTCGGCATGGCTTGGATATTTTGGCTTTTTGATTGGGATATATGCAGTGCTTGTGCATCTGTCAAGGCTTGAAAGCTTTGGAATACCATATTTAAGCCCATTTGTGGCATATGGTGAAAAAAGCACAGAAGGGCTTGGTGAGAGTGTTATAAGAAAGCCTTTCAGGATGTTGAAATACAGGCCTATATATGCGAGAAGAAATCAGCGAATCAGATTGAGAGGAAAGTAAAGTGTTTTCTAATAATGGCAAAATATCGATCAGACAGTTGTATAGGCTTTTTCTGTTTGATTTTTTGGGACTGGGCTCATTGGCACTGCCTACGATTTTAGCAAGAATGGTGGGAAGTCTGGGCTGGGTATGCATTGCAGCAGGCTGCCTGTTTGGACTTATATTTCTAGCCTTGATTGAATATGCTCAATTAAAAAATACGGATAAGAGTAAAACTTTAAAGAGGGGCATAAGTATTGTAACAGCAGTGCAGAGTGTATTTGCCTGTGCCTTCTGCACCAAGGTCTTTGTGGATCTGGTCAGGTATTCCCTGATACCGGATGAAAAATACTGGCTGGTGCTTGTGGTGATACTGGCAGTATCGCTGTATGCCATAAAGGGAGGACTTGAAAGTCGGGCAAGGGTGTATGAGGTGCTTTTCTGGCTTGTGATAATTCCACTCCTCATCATGCTGGCAGGTGCTGTGCCAAACATGAAATGGGAAAGAATAGTTGTTGCTGAAGCTTACGATGGAGTAAGCTTCAGTCGGATACCAGATATTCTAAAGGGAAGCTATATTGTTTTTTCAACCTTTATGACTCTTATTTATGTGTTTTTTCTAAAGGAAAATGTGGAAAAAAGCAGAAAGAAGTATTTTTATCGTGCAGTGGCAAAGGCATTGGTGCAGAACGGAATAATTCTTTTGGCAGTGTATCTGATTCTGCTTGGAAATTTTGGGGCAAAATCCCTTCAGGGCATGAGATTTCCAGTTATAACACTTATGAGTACGGTGCAGATAAAGGGCACCTTTTTTAAGAGGACTGATGCACTCATGATGGGTGTGTGGTTCTTTACTATGTTTGCAATTGTGAATATCAATCTGTTTTATGCCTGCAGGCTCATGTATCAGGGAATATGCAGGACTGATGAAGTGAAACGCAAAGTAAATCAGTCAAGTGAATATAGGGTAGATGGAAGTGGACAGGATAAAACGTGTATACAAAAAACGCGTGGAATAATTAGAAGGATAAATAAGAAACAGATAATAAATATATGTGTTGTGCTTGCAGTTTTTGCTATATCACTGATATTTAATGGACAGGAGGAGATTATGAACAAGTATTTAACTGTATTTTTACATGTCATTGTGCCGGTGCTGGTGCTAATTCCTGTTATGTTAATACTGGTGGGATGTAATGCTAATGAGCTGGAAAACAGATGCTTTCCAATGCTGGCAGCAGTTGACTATGACGAAGAAGCTGGAAGGGTAGAGTTTTTCTATACTTTTCCAAAGAGCGGGCTCAACAGCGATAATGCGCAGGAGACAGCAAATGTGGCTATAATGCCTGTCTATGATACGGATTTTGGAAGTGCCAGACAGACCTATGAGAACGATTTGAGTCTGGATGCGGACATAAACCATCTCAAAGTGATAATACTTGGGAAAAGCTTTCTGGAGCGGGAGGATGATTATGATTTGATGATTGAAACGCTAAGACAGGAGGAAACTTTTCCGAGAAACACATATGTAGCAGCAGTTGATGATATAAATCATTATTTTGAGTTAAATGATAGCATGAATAATGACATAGGAAGCTATATTGAGACTCTGCTTGAGAAGAAGCAGAGGGAGGAGGGGCTGGAACTGGTTACTATTGGAGATTTGATGGATGATGACACGGATGCGAAAGAAAATGTGCCGGTTTTGAATATGGGAGAAATTCCTGGAAATAATTAGAGTATGAGGTTAGATAACTTACAATGTGGGAATTCAGTCAGCCACTTGTACTTCCTACATTGTAGGTTGTGTTAATCTCCTGATATACAGTGTATTTTCCAGAAAAAATATGAAGTCAACTGCGGGAGCAAATCGCGGATAGGGTATGTAAATTGGGAAGTATATTTCCGTTGCCTGGATTAATGGAACCCCGCAGCAGTTCATATTGTTTTCTGGAAAACAACTGTATATCATCCGATTATCGAAAGCTGTTATGTGGGAAGTACAAGTGGCTGACTGAATCTACAACACAGCAGGCTATCTGACTAAGATGCGCTATGAAGTGGAAAGAAAATAATATAAGATGGACTAATTTGACAGGAGAATTTTCATATGAAGATATTAAAGGAAATGATATTTAACAGAATGGCATTAAACAAAATTATATTAAAAAAGAAAGATTCTACTAACCATATGAGGGCAAATAATAGATTTAGGAACAGTTACAGCTATAGCGAATGTGTAAGAAGACGAATTATAACACTTCTGGGAATTTTGGCACTATGTTCTATTTTCTATGGCTGCAAGAAGCAGCTTGTTTTTTCTAAGATGAATCATGAGGTGCAGACAGCTCAGGTGCAGCAGTCTATTTCTGAAAAAATACTGAGATTCCATGTGCTTGCAAACAGTGACAGTGATGAGGACCAGGCGGTTAAGCTTATGGTCAGGGATGCAGTGGGAGAATACATAGAGCCACTTATTAAGGAGTGCAGTGACCTTACAGAGACTGAAAAAGTGGTAGAGCAGAAGCTGCCTGAGATAGTAGAACTGGCTGAGCAGGTGCTTGGAGAGAATGGATTTGCCTATGGGGCATCGGCAGAGCTCGCAGATTGTGAATTCCCTGTTAAGACATATGGCGATTATACTTTTCCAGCAGGAGAGTACAGGGCGCTTGAAGTCAAGCTTGGAGAGGCAAAAGGGCATAATTGGTGGTGCGTGCTTTATCCTAATATGTGCTTTAAGGGCAGTATGTATGAAATAATAGAGGATGATGCAAGGGAAGAGCTGAGGGAAGTGCTTGATGAGGAGGAGTACGAGGCTGTTTTTGATTCGGGGGATTATGAAATAAGATTTAAAATCCTTGATTTTTTAAAGGATAGAATGTAGTATGTATGTTGCAGTTTGGCTTGTATTGAGTGTGATGTAAACATATGCGGTGCTTAGGCTGTAAGTTTAATATAATAAATGATTCTGGATAGGAGTATATATAAAATGACAAAAGATGTACTGGTATCACTCAGTGGTCTTCAAATGGCACAGGAGCAGGAACCTGAAAACACGGAAGTAATATCAAAGGGAGAATATTTTTTCAGAAATGGAAAGCATTTCGTAGTATATGATGAGATAATGGAGGGGATTAATGATCCTTCAAAGACTAAAATAAAGTTCACAGACAACACACTTGAGGTGCTGCGTCAGGGTGAGATGAGTGTACATATGGTTTTTGAAAAAGACAAAAAGAATGTTACATATTATTACACTCCATTTGGCAGCCTGCAGATAGGAATAGATACAAGGGATATACATGTGGTGGAAACTGATGAGCTTATAACTGTAGAAGTGGATTATGCTCTTGACGCCAATTACGAATATGTAGGGGACTGCAAGATAAAGCTTGCTGTCTCACCTAAAGGCTCTAAGAATTTCAGCCTGACATGTTAACCCACCAACCTGCCACTATGGATTCTTTAGATGAAGGGCAGCAAAAAGCCAGCACTCTATGGTTTATTGACCATGGTGCTGGCTTAATTTGGAAGCTTATTTGTTTTTCTTTTTAGCAGCCTTAGCAGCTTTTTCTTTTTCAGTTCTTTCTTTCTCAGCCTGAAGTTCTGCATTGGCTTTGTTGTATCTGTCCTGCATTCTTGCGCGGAAGCTCTTTTTCTTAGCAGGTTTTTCGATAGGACCACGAAGTCCGCGGACACCTGTGATATAAATACCACTTACACTTGCTTTAACTTCCTTCTTTACAGGAATCTCTTCAAAAATAGCCTCATCTGCGATAAGAGACATAACTCTTGGACCAACCTTTGCCTTAACGATTGGAAGCTTAGAGCGGCGCATCATCTTAGGTGTCTGGTCAAGAATCTGCTGAGGCAGACCAGCATCCTTAAGCCGCATACGTTTCTTATCTATTACAAGCATTGTAACCTGCTGTGAAGCAGCAGCAATCTGTGCATCCTGCTCTTCCTTTTTTTTCTGAGCACGTTTACCGAGAAAGTATAATGCAATGAAAGCAACGATAAGAACTACTAAAATTACCAGTAATACAATTGTTAACTTACTCACTTTGGAATCCTCCCTAATTTACTGCATTTCATTCTATCAGAAAATTCTATAAAAATCAATTGGACTTGTTAGACTCCAACAATTTTTTAAGATGGGCTATTTCCTCGCCTTTGGCAGAATATGGTCGGCTTTAGAGTTAAAAAAGTTGAAAGGTTTCTTTTGTGCCATAGACATTTCCACCATAAAAAATATTAGTAATGTAAATAACTTGGAAAAATTGGCCGATAACATTTGATAAATGACTCGTAACTGAAATGCCTATAGCGAAATCTCACGTAAGGTATGTATTTTATATGGCTGATTATGATATAATGAGCGGAGCGAGATTATATCAGACGCGGAGTGCGGAAGCACGGATGCGCATGGATAATCATCTATCATGTGCGAAAGCACATGATGTAATGAGCGGAGCGAGATTATATCAGACGCGGAGTGCGGAAGCACGGATGCGCATGGATAATCATCTATCATGTGCGAAAGCACATGATGTAATGAGCGGAGCGAGATTATATCAGACGCGGAGTGCAAAAGCACGGATGCGCATGGATAAAACACACAGGAGAAACAAAAGTGAAACACAAGCACAATTACAGCTTATTAAAACATCTGGATTTTTTAATCCTGGATTTTATATGTATAGAATTAGCTTTTTTCATAGCATGTCAGATAAGGCAGGCAACATTCCTTGATTTGATAGAGCGCTATATGTTTATGGCAGCAGCAGTAGCTGTGGCATTTTTGGTCATAGTAATGTTCTGGAATATATATTCAGGCATACTCAGGAGAGGCTTTGGAGCTGAGGTAAAAAGTGTATTTGCGCTGACCGCAGGAATATTTGTATCATTGACAGTATATTGTTTTGTGACAAAGACATCAGAAGACTATTCAAGAGCGGTACTTATCACATTTTTATTCATAGCTATACCCCTTATACTCATAGAGAGGCTGGTAGGAAAAGAAATTGTCCGGAAACAGAGAAGCAGAGGTGCAGGGGAAAATCTGCTGTTTGCAAGGGAAGAAATCGCGGAAGAGAAGATAGATATATTCACAGACAAGGCAGAGTCTGGTGTAATAGTTACAGGAATAATTACATATGACAGGACTGACAGAAAAGACATAAAGGGGGTCCCAATCGTAGGCTGCAAGGATGATATCCGGAAATACGTCAGTGAGCACAAGGTAAATTGTGTGTTTGTGCACCTTGCGGAGAATGAGATAAATGAGTACGTGGACTATCTGGTGGGGAAAAAAATACTGGTCTACCGGGTTCTTAGAAATCTGGAAAAGAGCTCATACAGATATGGCGTGGAAGAAATGAATGGTTACAAAACTTTAAGCATCAGAGAGCGGGAAGTGTCTCTGGGACATGCCATAACAAAAAGAATTGGCGATATAGTATTCTCAATCCTTGGAATAATCATTACCCTGCCGATAACAATAGTGACAGCAATTGCCATTAAGCTTGAAGATGGCGGACCAATTTTCTATGTATCCTACAGAGTGGGGCAGTATGGAAAAATATTTAAAATGTATAAATTTAGAAGCATGCGGGTAGATGCGGATAAGCTTGAACGCTCACTTACAAAGGAGCAGTTGGAAGAGTACAAAAAGGAATACAAGATTCATAATGATCAGAGAGTCACAAAGGTAGGCAGATTTATCAGAAAATACAGCATAGATGAATTGCCACAGCTTTTTAACATACTAAAAGGCGAGCTTAGCTTCATAGGACCAAGACCTGTTCTGGATGATGAAACCAGATTGTATGGGGATAAGCGTGACCTGCTGCTTTCTGTCAGACCAGGGCTTACTGGTTACTGGCAGGCGTATGGAAGGAATAATATTACATATGAAAATGGCGAGAGACAGGCTATGGAGCTGTATTATATAGAGCATTTTTCGTGGTGGTTTAATGTGAAGATATTCTTTAAGACATTAAAGGCAGTCGTAACCGCTGATGGAGCAGAGTAGGCAGTATAAGCATATGGAAAGAATTGCAGTGATGATGACGGATATGAATTATGGTGGGGTGGAAACCGTAATCATGAATTACTATCGTCGAATTGATAAAAATAAAATACAATTTGATTTTTTTGCTTTAGAAGGCTCAAAGCTCCCACAGAAAGAAGAGATTGAAGAAGCCGGCGGACGGGTTTATATAGTACCAAGATATACAAAACCATGGAAATACTGTAAGAAAGTGTATGATATATTTAAGCAGAATAATTATAAGATTGTACACTCAAATATGAATACACTGAGTTTTTTTCCACTATATACGGCAAAAAAAGCTGGGATTCCTGTGCGGATAGCTCACAACCATTCCACAGCGTCAAAAGGTGAAATAAAGAAAAATTTACTAAAATATGTGTTGAGACCATTTGCAAAAAAATATGCCACAGACTATATGGCATGCTCAGTACAGGCGGCTGAATGGATGTTTGGCAAAAAAGCAGTGGATGAAGGGTGTGTGAACATAGTAAATAATGCGATTGAGGTGGAGAACTTCACATATAATGCTTCAAAAAGAAATGATATAAGAGCTCAATATGCTGTTCAGGAGGATGAAATACTCCTGGGATGTATAGGAAGACTTTGTTTCCAAAAGAATCAGAAATTTTTACTAAGACTATTAGCAAAACTCAATAACGAAGCTGGCTGTAGCGGAAGAGTTAAACTAATGCTGATAGGAGATGGGGAAAACAGGGACAGGCTTATTGCATTAATACGGGAGCTCAAATTAGACAATCAGGTTATAATGGTTCCTGCCTGTGATAATGTGAATGACTATTACAGTGCTTTTGATATATTTGCATTACCATCCAGATATGAGGGATTTGGAATGGTGGCAGTAGAAGCTCAGGTGAGTGGACTGCCATGCCTCTTGTCAGATAAGTTCCCGGAAGCTGTTGTAATAGGGACAAAGGT
>URLU01000052.1 GCA_900548765.1 uncultured Lachnobacterium sp. | reverse complement strand
CAAAATTCTTGATATTGTATCTCAAATCTCTGTTGGAGAAATCATACTTTGTCTTTGCATCAAGTCCCTTTGGAGTGTACTGCTCAAACTGGCTGTTTGGCTGTACCAGCTCCTGCATTATCATTCCGACTGCCCGCTCCTTATCCTTACTTACACAGGTCCACTCATGGACATTGTCATTTCTGCCCCTGTAAAATGTACCAAACTGCAGGGTCTCTCTCCAGTTCTTGTAGGTCTGTATCTGCTGGGCTATTTCTTCCAAATCCTCTTTTTTCATATCACAGAGATTGCACTCATATCCGCAGACACCAAAGGCTGCCACATTGAATCTTGTGGTAAGAGGTGTTGTCCTCAATGTCTGATGGTTTGGACAGGCTGATACATGGGCTGATACTGTAGACATTGGATAGCCATAGCTGTAACCTGTCATGCCATTTACCCTGTAAAGCGCATCTGTGTCATCACTAGCCCAGATTTGTGGGAAAAATGATAAAATTCCCAAATCAAATCGATTGCCTCCTGCGGCACAGCCCTCAAACAGGATTTCTGGAAATTGCTCTGTCAAATCCTTCATCATCTTATAAAGTCCCAATATGTACCTGTGGGCTGTCTCACCCTGACGGTCTGCAGACAGATACTGTGAGTGATAGTCAGAGAAGATTCTGTTCATATCCCACTTGATGTATTTTATATTGGCAGATGAAAATACTGATGCCATCTGCCTGGTCATATAGTCCACAACCTCTGGATTGGCAAAATCAAGGATTCTCTGATTTCGTCCCTCTGTATGATGCTTTCCCGGTATTTCCATAACCCAGTCCGGATGCTGCCTGTAGAGGTTCGAATTGACATTTACCATTTCCGGCTCAACCCAGAGTCCAAAATCCAGTCCCAAATCATTTATCTTTTTGCAGAGTCCATCCACTCCGTTTGGAAGCTTCTTTTTATTTACATACCAGTCACCCAGAGAGCTTTTATCATCATTTCTTTCACCAAACCAGCCATCATCCATTACAAAAAGCTCGATTCCTACTTCTTTTCCAGCCTTTGCAAGCTTTAAGAGCCTGCTCTCGTTGATGTCAAAATATGCTGCCTCCCAGCTGTTTAAGAGAACCGGACGAACCTTATCCTTCCAGACTCCTCTCACGATACACTGGCGGACAAACTCATGCATCCTCTGGCTCATTCCATTATAGCCATTATCTGAGTATGTCATGACAGCTTCCGGTGCCTCAAACTCATCCCCCGGCTCAAGGGTAAACTTAAAGCTCTGTGGATTAATTCCCTGTACAAAACGGGTCTTGCCAAAGGTATTTACCTCCACAGCCTCATAGTGGTTGCCACTGTATACAAGGTTAAAACCATAGCAGTCACCGTAATCCTCACTGGTTGACTCCTTTGACAGCATCACAAATGGGTTAGCTCTGCTGGATGAGCTTCCTGTGTAAGAATAGTTCACATGCTTACCTGCTGTCACTGTGAAATCATTTCTATTCATTTCTCTCGCCCAGCCGCCGTTAAAGGTAGTCAGGATGTACTCATTTGTCTCAAAATCCACCTGATTACTCATAAGACGCACAAGATTGATTGCAGAATCACCTGAGTTAAACAGCTTTGAGTATCTGCTAATCACATCCCTGTTTTCAAATACACTGTAGTGCAGCTCAAGCTTAAGCCCATACTCTTTTTCCTTTAGTACTATGGTCAGCTCATCCACAATGCCATTATCCTCATATGAGGATGGCATTGTAGCAAGCGGTTTTTTCCCCTCTGTCACAGTTGATGATTCATAAACAAAATCTGTGCTTAAACATCCATCAGCAAACTCTATATCTATGAATGGCTCCCTGATATCACTCTTGCCATAGGATGACATCTCAAGGCGCATATCCTCCAGGGAATACTCTGGATGCTCCTGATCATAGATATTGGTATTTCCCGGTGCAAAGGCATGCTTTTCCACCAGAACCTCTGCCTCCTCCTCACTGTCTATGTCGATTTTTCCTCCATAGTAGAGGTGCTCCAGCTGGCCTGTTGGCAGCAGCTTGAAGCAATATGTTGTGTTTTCTGTGTCCAGTACAAATGTGTTGTTAAGTTTACGAATCATAGTTTGTCACTCCTAATTCATTAGTTTAGTTATTTTTTCTCTTTGCAAGCTCGGCTGTAATCTCATCCATTCTGTCGTCTGATAATATGTATTTCTTTCTAAATACCACAAAACCTACAAGAAGTACAACAATTGGTATAAGTGTCATTGACAGACGAAGTCCCAGGCTTGAAGTCTCTGATATTGCTACTGCCTCTGCATTCTTGTCTGAGTTTATGTTGAAGACAAAAAGTACCATTGATGATAAGAATCCCGCTATTCCCGATGCAAGCTTTACTACGAAGGTCTGCATTGAGAATATTACGGACTCATCTCTTCTGTGGTTCTTAAGCTCACCATAGTCAACTGTATTTGCAAGGAATACTGTTATTATAACATTTAATACACCAACCGCAGCCATAATTAATGCTGCTGGAATAAGTAACCATTTTACATTGCTTGTTCCTGTATAGGAAATGATGATGATTAAAATATATCCTGTAACAGCCATTCCAAAGCAGGTATAGAAAATCCTGATTGTGTCCATCACTTTACGAAGGATTGGAAATAAAAGCATCATAGCCAGAATCTGGCAGCCGCCACCTACTGTGTTAAACAATGTAAAATCAGCCTGATATGTAGCAGGGCTGAAATCATATTTCAGGAAGAAATATACTAACTGCTGTGTAATATAGAGTGCTGTGTTAATCATTACGATTGCAACAACCACTGTCATAGCCTGATCATTCTGGATAAGAGCCTTAAACATATCCTTTATGGATGCGCTCTTCATATCTACTGTTGATTTTTCCTTAATCACAAGACATGTGATTGTGATAAATACTACGAAAAGGATTGCAATAATCAGTGCGAATTTGCTGTAACCGATTCTATTAATCTCATTGTCTGTTGTACCGCCGAATTTTCTGCCAAGGGCTGCAACACTCATTACTGTAATAATCGAAATAAGGGCTGAACCTACTCCTGCACAGGATCTGGCAAAAGCTGAAAGTCCTTCTCTCTCCTTACCGCTCTGGGTAAAGGCTGGAATCATTGACCAGTATGGAATATCCATCATTGTGTAGGTAAGTCCCCAGAGGATATATGTAACAGATGCATATGCCACAAGTCCTGCACCGTCAAGTGTCGGTGGGATGCTGAACATCATGTATAAAATAACTGCGTTTGTGATTGTTCCTACTAATAACCATGGACGGAATTTGCCCCAGCGTGTCTTGGTCTTGGCTACCAGTACTCCCATGATTGGGTCATTGAATGCGTCAAATACTCTGGCTACCAGCAAAAGCACTGCGATTGCTGCCGCACTGATTCCCATTACATCAAGAAAATAAATCGAGATATAACTTGCAGACAGCATATAAACCATATCTTTTCCTACTGCTCCGATACCATAAGCGAAACGCTCAGTACCTGTTAAATTCTTCTTGTTCTCCATTTCTGCCTCTCCTCTTTAATTATTTATTCTTAAGTCCCATTGCAAGCTCAACAACCTTGTATGCCCCATCATATAATCCTGTGGACTTGTTCTGGATTATAGATTCACACATCTCATTTATTAAATCTGTATTTAAGAATATATCCACCATCTGGATTGTGTGTGGAATATCCCGACACTCAAGAGTACCATCTCCCACCTCTGCTGAATGGATTGCTCCCCACATCTCATGTTTTCCAACTCGCTTGATGAAAAGCTTTGGAACCGGATAGAAGGCTAACTCACTTGGCTTTGTGACAAGTACATCTGCACTTCTCATAAGAAGGTTTGTACAATATACAGCCTCAAATATATTCTTGTGCCAGAAGCCATGGATTCCTGTAACCTCATAGTCTTCATTCAGGGCATTGGCTGAGAACTCTTCTGTGTCCTTCCAGTTGTCAAAATGCTCTGCAGATACAGCCTTCATCTCTGGTATCTCAGTAAGAAGTGCATCCCACACATTCTTGTAGTCTCCCACATTCACATAGAGAGCAGCCTTGTTCTCCTGGATAAATGGAAGCAGATACTTGATAATGGCTGCAAAAATTTCCTTCTGGGCTCCTGCTCCTCCGATTGTAAGGAGGAATCTCATAGGCTTGCCAGACTCTTTTCTCCTGATACGGGCTGCGCAGTCTGCCTCGATATTGCTGACAAGCTCATGGTCGATATAGTGTCCTGTGTAAACCAGTGAATCCTTTGGCATAGGCTTACATACCTTATCCTTGTTCATGCCGTTTAGGATTCTGTAGCCCATATAAGCATTGTGACACTGGATTGTGTGTACTGATCCCTCTGATAAATGGAGTGCCATTGGCCAGTTGTCAGGAATTGCGTTAACTACATACTTCATGCCGGCATGTATTGCCGCCTGGGCAGGCCATACATGAGTTCCGATAACCGGGATGTCCTTTGGCACATTTCTATATACAGGAGCCATAAGCTCTGCATTTTTCTGGTCAGAGGAATTGTAGGTCAGGGCTCTGAAGCCCTCATAATTCATTGGCTCCCATACAAATTTGTTGAATAACGCATTCTTTGAAAGTCTTGAGCCAAAGGAATAGAGGTCATTTTGTGCTCCGATTACCTTGGTACAGGTGGTCTCGCCATATGAATTTAAGTCCATCCAGTATGGTGTGTACCCCATTGACCTGGCTGCTGACGCCATAGCCATTGAGATACGGTAATGACCAAAGCCCATTCGGATATTTCCTACTATGATGCCCTTTTCTGTGTCAAACTCAAGTGCCTCAGCATGTCTGCTTTCATCATAATGGGCATTCTTCTTTAAATCACCAACCAGAATGTTGTTTACACCAAGAGAATCACCGATATATGGGTTCTTCTCTATCCGTATAGGATAGTCTGCATTGGAGTCGTCACCGAATTTCTTTATGTACTTTTTCTTTGATTTTACAGACTTATTGTAAGCCTTTGTACTGATTTTGTTTCCAAAAATCACCTTTGATTTGTCTGTCATATTGTCCTCCATTTGTAATGCTTATTTATACGTCTCCCCCAAGACTGTATACTATTTATATATTTCCTTATGCATTCTTTTATATTCTTACTTTTATGGGCATACATTTATGCGCTATATATTAGACATCAGCTATTTCAACATTAAACTCAACCACCTGTCTTCCCAGCTGTCCGTTTTCTATGACAAGCTTTGCTGCCCCGGCTTCACCACTTGTCCTCACATAGATTCCTGTCATGCCGCCTTTAAACGATACAAGGTCTGAACCGATTATCTCAATTGGTCCCTCTGTGGTAAGCTTAAGTGGCTCATTGTAGAAATACATCTGGTTTCCATTCTCATCAACCGCTCTGACTCTCACCTCTGCCACATCATAGGTATTTTTCTCTATCAGCTTATCAGATGAAACTCTGGTCTCATAATGCATCATTGTCATAGGTTTCTTAATTATAGATTTAACTTTTTTGCCATTCTTATATGCATCAAAGCGATATACTGTGGAAGTACCGCCCCAGTCACCTACATATTTATTGTAAAGTGCAACTGCATCTTCCGGCTTCATATGATACTTGATAATGCACTTTAACAGGGACAGTTTAATTTTTAAAGGATAGTCGTATCCGTGTGTAGCAGTATAATTTAATCCTGTTTTAATAATATTAGCTTGTTCCTTCTTAAAGTTCTCATTCTTATGAATCTGGTCACCTATAAAATCATCTATCACAATTGGTCCATGCTTCAGATTTTTGTAGGCTGAATCCTCTGCCCTATACTCTTTGATAAAGATGTCATTTTTATACATTTTTACAGAGTCAGCATTGGTAATGATATAGGTAAATCCTCTGTTACAGCCAGGATGCTCGCCTATATCCATTGAAGAGCTAAGCTCCAGTATGTCATCCTTGTCTGCCTGACAAGCATATATAAGGGATGCCAGCTTGGGATTTCTAAACATATCCATAACACCGTGATAACAGATTCTGTCTCCACTTCCAAAGTCCTTGTGGGTATTGTAGTCAAACATACACCAGCCAAAGCTTCCTGCTATATCCTCCTGTCCTGCCACTGCCTCCAGTACATTTGCATGTCTTAACATATGCTCCACACGATGTTCCTCCCAGTCAAATGCCTTAGTAGGATACATGTGCCCGTTGTACTCGCTTATGAGATAACCCTTACTCATATCAGATGTGACCTTTGCCTTTGGTTCACAACCCGGTGTCCTGCCATTGTGTAAAAAGTCATTGTAGGTATAGACATCCTCGAATAAATGACTCTTTTTAAAGCATCTCACTCCACCCGTAGGCCTTGATGGGTCAAGCTCATGGGCGACCGCATTGGTTTTCTTATAAAACTCATCATCATCCCCTGACTCGTTGATCCGGACACCCCACAGGAATATGGACGGATGATTTCTGTACTGTTCAACCATCTCGCGCACATTGGTGACCGCCTGCTCCTTCCATTCAGCATCACCTATGTACTGCCAGCCCGGAAATTCCATAAAGACCAGAAGTCCCAGCTCATCACATCTGTCTATGAAATAGTGTGACTGTGGATAATGGGATGTTCTAACTGCATTACAGCCCAGTTCATTTTTGAGAATATCAGCATCGTATCTCTGCATTGACTCCGGCATCGCATATCCCACATATGGATAGCTCTGGTGCCTGTTTAAGCCTCTAAGCTTGACTTTTCTGTCATTTAAATAAAAACCATCTGCCTTAAAGTCTATTTTTCTAAAACCAAATCTGGTGTCTGTGCTGTCAATCACCTGACCATCCTTTATAAGCTCTGTTGTCACATGGTAGAGGGTTGGTGAATCCACATCCCAGAGGTCTGCATCCATCAGGTCTGAAACTACTGTAAAAGCCTTATTAGATACCGCAGCGTGTACTATTTCTTCTCCATCAAGCTTCTGGGACAGCTCATATTTTCCATCTGTAAAGTCATCCACCGACAAGCTAATCTGACTTTCTAATACAGCCTTGCCTGCAAGCACATCCACGTCCTTTGAGACGAGAAAGGCATCTGCTATATGCTCCTTGTTTCTCACCTCCAGATATACGTCCCTGTAGATTCCACCAAAAGTCATATAGTCAATTACAAAGCCAAATGGCGGCACATTCTGGTTTTCCCTGCTGTCTACTTTTACCTCCAGCAGATTATCTTCACCAAACCTTAGCCCATCTGTCAAATCAACTGTAAAAGCTGTATATCCGCAGTGGTGCTCAGCAAGCTTTTTGCCGTTTAAGCTGACCTCTGCCGAGTGGGCTATGCCGTCAAAGGTGACAAGGATAGTCTTTCCCTGCCATGCCCTGTCAGCATAGATATTTTTCCTATACAGGCAAAGCATCTGGTACTCCCTCTCATCAAAATAATTGTAAGGCACTTCCCTGGTAGTGTGAGGAATTCTGACCTCTACAGCCTCCTTAGGATTAGCAGCGTCCTCATAAAAACTCCAGTTGTCGTTCAAATATATTCTAGCCATGTCTATTACCTCTTTACAATGCCATCAACAAGTATGTTTACCACTTCTTCCAGTGCCTCAGCGTAGCTAATCTGGTTTCGTATCAGTATGTCTCTCTGGAAAAACTGCTCAATTGTGGCTTCAAGCATGCTCTTGAGCAGATTCACATTTACCGGTCTGATACTGCCCTCTTCTATTCCCTGATTGATAAGGGCGATTGTTTTCTCCCAGCCAGTCTCAAGTCTCTCCTCCACGCGGGAATATGTATTAGGGTACTTGTCCTTAAGGGTATAAAGTTGTCTAAAATCCACGTCCTTGTAGCCTGATGGCAGTACCGCAAGCACACCTCTGATTTTTTCAACTGTAGAAAGTGAATCGTCACTTAATATCTCACTCTCGCTCTCCTTGATTTTGTCAAAACAGTAGTCAACCATTGCAAAAAACATTGACTCCTTGTCTCTGAAAACTGTATATATAGTCTTTTTACTCATGGAAAGCTCGGAAGCGATATCGTCCATTGTAAATTTAAGACCTTTTCTATTAAAAACTTTAATGGTAGCCTCTAAAATTTTCTCTTTATTATTCATTTGTTTACCATCTTTCTCTATATTCTTGGAAACCCATTTATTTTGTTCAGTTTCCACATTTTCATTCTAACAAGGATGGAAACTATTTTCAATAATTCAGTTTCACAAAAATGGATTCTAGTTTTTGTGCATATTGCCGAGACAAACAATCTATTGTAATGTATAATCATTTTATAGGTTAAAACTAATGATTTGCGAGGTAATATCATGCTTTTATATATTGAATGTAAAATGGGTGCAGCCGGCGATATGCTCATGTCTGCCCTGTATGAGCTTTTATCAGATACTCAGAAAAAAAAATTTGTAGATACTATGAATTCGGTCTTTGGAAATGATGTGCAGATACAGCCTGAGGCTAAGAGTACTTGTGGGATAAACGGGACACATATACATGTGCTGGTCCATAACACTGAGGAGGGCTGTGACCACATTGATGATTACAAAGTTTCAGACCATGATGTACACGCAGATTGCCATAAGCATAACCATCACGAAAACACAATTCATCATGGGCACAGCCATGAGCATCATCATTACAGCTATCAATCAGTCAGGCATATTATCGAACATCTTCATATAGATGATGAAGTAAAAACAACCGCAAAAAAAATATACGAAATAATCGGCAACGCCGAGGCTCACGTCCACAACTCCACCCTCGAAAATATCCATTTTCACGAGGTTGGCTCCCTGGATGCCATGGCAGACGTGGTGGGCTGCTGTCTGCTCTTCCACTACCTCAAACCAGACCAGATAATATGCAGTCCTATCCATGTAGGAAACGGAACTGTAAAATGTGCCCACGGCATATTGCCTGTGCCAGCCCCTGCTACAGCAGAAATCTTAAAAAGCATTCCTTATTATACCGGCAATATAAATTCAGAGCTTTGCACTCCAACCGGTGCAGCGATTTTAAAATATTTTGCCAGCTCATTTTCAAACATGCCTCCAATGGCGATTCAAAATACAGGGTACGGAATCGGAAACAAGCAGTTTGACACAGCAAATGCAGTGCGCGTTTTTATGGGAGAAAAATATACTGAACAAAATATGGATAAATCAAATGGTTATACAGCAGATGAGATTCTTGAAATCTCATGCAATCTGGATGATATGACCGGTGAGGAGCTGGGCTATGCTATGGATATCCTGCTGGAAGCTGGTGCTCTGGATGTATTTTTCGCACCAATATATATGAAGAAAAACAGACCCGCTGTTATGCTGAGCTGTCTCTGCAAGAAAGAGGATAGGGATAAGTTTACAGACTTGATATTTAAGCACACTACTACAAGGGGTGTGAGGTATGCAGATTATACACGCGCGAAGCTAAACTCTGCTTTTGAAGAAATTCATACAGATGTTGGGATTGTGAGAAGAAAAACCAGTACTGGGAAAAATGTCGTAAAAGCTAAGCTTGAATTTGAGGATTTGAGGAAAATTGCGGATGCGCTGGATTTGAGTATTGCGGATGTCAGGAAGCTGGTTAGAGACTGACAATATAATTTCCTGCTTCATCCGCTTCATCTATTAACTTATAGCCTCTTTTGATATATTACCATTCTAAGCATGTGCCGGAATTTTATATCCAGCAGCTTCCATTGCCTTTTCAAATTCAGGAAGGCTCATGCCCTCCTTTTATCTTACTCTATCACAAGCTCCCTAGGGCTGGCATCCAGGACCACATGCTCACTATGCCCCTTATGCATCTCAAGCAGGGTCAGCCACAACTGATTAACCTCATATAGGAGCACGCTGTCAGCCTCCACAGCATAAGGCATCAAAACATTTATATCAAAATATCTGATTCCCAGTGGTGGAAGAAATACCAGATTTGTTGTATTTTTCTTGTCTCCTGCTGTATGAATCATCTCGTAGCTGATCATGAGAAATGTCTCACCCTTGTATTCACACTCATATGACACATAGCACTCATCCACTATCCATTTTATGTCGTCCTCGACTATAGTTGGTTTTTCGCTTTCATCATTGTACTCTGTGGTCTGGCACTGCAGCTTCCAGTCCAGTCTGCCAGCCTTTGTGTCCTTTATCATATCTCTTAATTCATGCATCAATGACTGTTCTTTACTCATTTTGTTATTCTCCTTCTGTTGATATGACTGCCTCATCACCATAATGGTGCTCGTCCACACGAACTGCCGATACTGTAAACCTTTCCTCATCATTTCCAGTACATGTAGACAGTGTAATCACCTTGTCATCCGGATTAATCTCAATTCCGGTATTGCGGCTTGAATCTGCTCCAATCTTATTTGCAAATTCAGCGAAATCATCACTGCCGTCATAATATGTCTTATAGATATAAGCACCATCCTCTACCACCTTGTAGGCATATATCTGGTATCTGTAGACTGCACCATCTACAAATATCTGAAAATACTGATGGTCAGCATAGTAATCATTATCAGTTCTGTAATACCTGAGCTTACCAAACATGCTCAGATTTTTCATGTTATGCCCGTATACAATTGTATGGGAATCCTCAAAGGCAGAGTCATTAGCACATTCCATAAAGATTGAACCGGCCTTTGCCTCTGTTTTTTCCAGTGTTCTGTGCAGATAATAGTCATTGTCAGACGCATGCAGAACAGGATAGCTTATATCCTCGTTCTCAAATAAAATATATCCGCAGACATCAGGATTCTGCTCTTGAAGCCCCTTTATATCAACCTTTGCAAGCTCATACCAAGGTGTGTCCTCTGTGTCATCACCAATGTCGGCATCCTTATTTACATCCACATAGGTATCTGCTATTTTCTTGTACTCATCCTCCGACACCTTATAGCCCTGCCAGATTGAAAACAGCTTTACTGCGGCAAAAATGATAAGTGCAATCCCTATTATAAAGCAGACAAGCATCACCGGGTCCAGCTTCTTTTTCTCATTCTTTTCTTCCATTTTGTCATTCTCCATATATGTATATTAAAAATTATCCAGTCTCATATTTGCCACATAGTAGTCCACGGCATCATAGGAATTGTCAAATGACTTTAGTATATCCTCGTGTCCTTTTCGTCTTATGAGAACCTTATTATAGTTGATATAGGAAATCTCCGCAACTATATCGCCATCTGCGTCACGCTTTTCTCTGTGCATAGCAGTGTCTGATTTATTCTTTATCCCGGTGCTATTTAATTTATCAGATTTAAGCTTTTTATCATCTTCGGCTGCCACCTCCGATTCCGGCATCAGTGACACCATCTCCACCTTTCCGGAAGTCTCCGCGTTCTTCTCCAGATCTCTGAAAACATCAAACATATTAATTTGTCCAGCAAGATTCTTCTTAGCCATCAAACAATCCTCTTTCTAAAATTTTCTCAGTTCATCGCTTCCATCATCAACTGTATTTTCAATCTTTTTAATCACCACAAAATAAGAATAGTCATCCCTGACCTTCACCTCACATCTGTCACCCACCTTGTGTCCATAGATGGCTGCTCCCAGTGGAGATTCCTTGCTTATCAGGTTCTTTAAGGAATTACCTCTGACTGTAGTTACAATCTTGTAGGTCTCTATCTCGTCATCATCCTCAAAGTAGACATCCACAGTGTTAAACATTCCGACCTCGTCAGCCTTTGACTCATCAGATATAATGACAGCTGTCTTTACCATCTTCTCTAAGTACCTGATTCTGCTCTCATTCTGGTTCTTGAACTGCTTGGCAGCCTTATATTCGAAGTTCTCACTCAAATCTCCCTGCGCTCTGGCTGTCTTCACATCCTCAAGTGCCTGTTTCCTGACCACAAGCTTTCTGTACTCGATTTCCTCCTCCATTTTCTTTATGTCATTTTGTGTTAATTCATCATGCATTGCTAACTTCTCTTTTCCTTTTCTATATTTTAATACTTAAGATATGCCACCGCAATTGTTCCCAGTCCCGCATAACATGCATTTGACACAGAGCAGCACTCCATTAATATATTTTTGAACCTGCCCCTCTGGTTAATCTCATCCATAATCTGCTTCTGGCTCTCAAGTGATATCGC
>URLU01000051.1 GCA_900548765.1 uncultured Lachnobacterium sp. | reverse complement strand
GTAGACCTTCTGATTCCAAGAGGCGGTGCAGGGCTTATCCAGAATGTAGTTATGAATTCTACAATACCTGTAATTCAGACCGGAACCGGCAACTGTCATGTATATGTAGACAAGGACGCAGACTTTGATATGGCAATTGATATCATCATCAATGCCAAGACCCAGCGAATCAGCGTATGCAATGCCTGCGAGTCAGTTGTTGTACATAAGGATATCGCTGACAAATTTATACCAAAGCTCTACAAGGCATTAAGAGAGTTTAATGTAGAGGTCCGTTGTGACGAATACTCAAAGGAGCTGCTTAAGTCCAAAAAGCATGCTGTAGAGGCGGTAGAAGAGGATTGGGGCAGGGAATACTTAGACTACATTTTATCTCTTAAGGTGGTGGATTCTATAGATGAGGCTATAGCCCACATAAACAAATACAATACTTCACATTCAGAGGCAATCATTACCAGAAATTATGATGCTGCCCAGCAGTTTTTAGATGAGGTGGACTCAGCCTGCGTATATGTGAATGCGTCAACACGCTTCTCGGATGGAAACGAATTCGGATTTGGTGCTGAGATTGGAATAAGCACACAGAAGCTTCATGCCAGAGGTCCTATGGGACTTGAGGCACTGACAAGCTACAAATATACAATATATGGCAGCGGCCAGATTAGAAAATAAATAATAGT
Source organism: uncultured Lachnobacterium sp. (assembly GCA_900548765.1). Taxonomy (GTDB): domain Bacteria; phylum Bacillota; class Clostridia; order Lachnospirales; family Lachnospiraceae; genus Roseburia. The sequence goes on along the minus strand of URLU01000051.1, from coordinate 11,887 downwards.
AAGAGGAAAATATGAGAGATTTAGAAGCAACACAGCAGTATGAATATATTGAGAAAGCAAGAAAGTTTGTAGAGGAACGCGAACAGGCAATAGGACGTAAGCTTACTTATAACGTAAAAACCTTTGGCTGCCAGATGAATGCTCGTGACTCAGAAAAACTTGAGGGTATTTTGGAGCAGATTGGCTATGTTGAGTCCGAGGACGAACATGCAGACTTTGTTGTATATAATACCTGTACTGTAAGAGAGAATGCAAATAACAAGGTGTATGGTCGTCTTGGCTATTTACAGAAATACAAAAAGCAGAATCCGGAGATGAGGATTGCCCTCTGTGGCTGCATGATGCAGGAGGAAACTGTTGTATCAAAAATCCAGAAGAGCTACAGATTTGTAGACTTGATTTTTGGTACCCATAATATATATAAATTTGCAGAACTGGTCTGCAATATGTTCGAGTCTAATTCCATGATTGTAGACATCTGGAAGGATACAGACAAAATTGTAGAGGATTTACCAGTAAAGAGAAAATTCTCCTTTAAATCAGGAGTAAACATCATGTTTGGCTGCAATAACTTCTGCAGTTACTGTATTGTGCCTTATGTGAGAGGACGTGAGCGAAGCAGGGAGCCTCGTGAAATCATAAAGGAGATTGAGTCGCTTGTAGCAGACGGAGTATGTGAGATTATGCTTCTGGGACAAAATGTTAACTCATATGGAAAAACACTTGACAATCCAATGTCCTTTGCAGATTTGCTCCGTGAGGTCAATAAAATCGAGGGCTTAAAGCGAATCCGTTTTATGACTTCCCATCCAAAGGACTTGTCGGATGATTTGATTCAGGCTATGAGAGAGTGCGATAAGGTCTGCAGGCATTTTCACCTGCCGCTTCAGTCTGGAAGCTCAAGAATCCTAAAGATTATGAACAGGCATTACGATAAGGAACAGTATCTGGAGGAAGTCAGAAAGCTTCGCGAGGCCGTGCCTGATATTGCACTGACAACAGATATTATTGTAGGCTTCCCGGGAGAGACTGAGGAAGACTTTGAAGAGACAATGGAGGTTGTAAAGCAGGTAAGATATGACAGTGCCTTTACCTTCATCTACTCAAAGAGAACCGGAACTCCTGCTGCAACAATGGAGGGACAGGTTCCAGAGGATGTGGTTAAGGAGAGATTTGACAGGCTCTTAAAGGAAGTCCAGACAATCTCTACGGAAAAGGCTATGCAGCTTGAGGGACTTACAAGACAGGTGTTAGCAGAAGAGATGGATGAGCAGAATCCGGAATATGTAACAGGACGCCTTGACAATAATGCAGTTGTCCATTTTCCTGGAACAAAGGATATGATTGGCGGCTTGTATAATGTTAGACTTAATGAGTGCAAGGGCTTTTATTATATAGGTGAGATAGTAAATGACTAAACGGGCAGGAAAAAACGATATAATTTTTCTTACTGTAATTATAATTCTTGCAATAGCTGTTTATCTTATATTCAGATTTTTCTTTTCGAGCAATGGAGATGTGGTAAATATCTCTGTAGATGGTACCCTTTATGGCACCTATCCGCTTGATACTGATGCAAGAATTGAGATAAAAAACAGTTCTGGTCAGGTGACAAATGTGCTTATTATTGAAAACGATTCGGCACATATGGAGGAAGCAACCTGTCCAGATAAGCTGTGCATAAAGCAGAAGACTATCTCCAAGGACAATGAATCAATAATTTGTCTTCCTAACAAGGTGGCAGTCACTGTCACAAGTAAGAATGAGTCAGATATTGATGTGATATCCAGATAAATCAGAGGCAGAATATGAAAAACAAAATAGCTTACTGGGGCGTTTTTCTGGCATTGGCACTTGTGTGCAGCTATGTCGAGTCACTAATCCCTATATCCTTTGGAATACCGGGCGTGAAGCTTGGCCTTACAAATATTGTTGTTATTCTTATGCTCTACACAATTGGCGCTAAGGATGCAATCCTTATATCAGTTTTGAGGATAATTCTGGCTGGCTTTATGTTTGGAAATGCTTTCAGCATTATCTATTCTCTGGCTGGAGGAATTTTAAGCTTTGTAGTAATGCTTTTACTAAAAAACACTGGAAAGCTTAAAATCCTGTCGATAAGCACAGCCGGTGGAATCAGCCATAATGTAGGACAGCTAATTGTGGCTGCGCTTGTAGTTGAAAATTATAATATTCTTTTTTATGTTCCTGTACTTATAATAGCAGGAATTATTACTGGTTTTCTAATTGGCTTATTAGCCGGAGAAATAGTCTTAAGAATAGGAAACCGATTTAAGTTATAGGAGGCAGAATGTATTCTTATATTAAGGGTGAACTTGCAGAAGTAAACACAGACCATATAGTCATTGATGTGGGGGGAATAGGGTATATGATTTATATTCCAGCCCAGTCTTTAAACTATCTGCCGGGAATTGGCGAAATGCTCAAGGTGCATACCTATCTCTATATGAGGGAGGATGCCATGATTCTATATGGCTTTCTCACCAAGGATGACCTGGAAATGTTTAAGCTGCTAATTACAGTCAGCGGTATCGGACCAAAGGGAGGCCTGGCTGTCCTGTCTACCTTAAGCTCTGATGATTTGCGCTTTGCAGTATTGTCAGGGGATTCAAAGGCGATTTCAAAGGCTCCGGGCATTGGTTCAAAGACAGCCCAGAGAGTTATCATAGATTTGAAGGATAAGCTGTCCCTTGAGGATGCTTTTGAGAAGAAGCTTGAGCATGAAAATGAGAAGATAAATGTCAGCTCTAACAGTCAGGTTAAAAACGACGCAGTTATGGCACTTAATGCTCTGGGCTATTCATCAACTGAGAGTCTTAAGGCGGTTTCCAAGGTTGAGATAACAGATGATATGGATGTAGAGGATGTGCTTAAGGCAGCTCTTAAACATATGTCTCTGTTTTAATGTCAAAGTATGCAGGAAAAGCCGAAGGTGGCAGGTTTTATGTATGAGGACAAAATAATATGCAAAATAGAACTATTTCCACACAATTACAGGAAGAAGATATAAAAATTGAATCAAATCTGCGCCCTCAGACCCTTGATGATTATATAGGTCAGGAGAAAATTAAGGACAATCTCAAGATTTTTATAGAGGCGGCAAAAGCAAGAGGCGAGGCATTAGACCATGTGCTTTTTTACGGACCTCCGGGACTGGGCAAAACAACTCTTGCAGGAATTATTGCAAACGAGATGGGAACCCATGTCAAAATCACGTCTGGTCCTGCCATAGCAAAGCCGGGAGAGATGGCAGCCATACTTAATGGCTTACAGGAGGGAGATATCCTCTTTGTGGACGAAATCCACCGCTTAAACCGTCAGGTTGAGGAGGTGCTTTATCCTGCCATGGAGGACTATGCCATTGACGTGATGATTGGCAAGGGGGAGTCAGCAAGGTCTATAAGACTTAATCTGCCAAAATTCACACTGGTAGGTGCCACAACCAGAGCTGGCATGCTGTCAGCACCTCTGCGTGACAGGTTTGGTGTGGTCAACCATATGGATTTTTACACTGTGGATGAGTTAAAGAGTATTATAATCAATTCATCTAAGGTGCTTAATGTATCAATAGATGATAAGGGTGCCTATGAGATGGCGCGCAGGTCAAGAGGCACACCTCGTCTTGCCAATCGTCTCTTAAAGAGAGTCAGGGATTTTGCCCAGGTCAAGTACGATGGTAAAATCACCTATGAGGTGGCTTCCCTCGCCCTTGATTTGATGGAAGTCGATAAATTCGGTCTGGATCAGAGTGACAGACAGATTCTGCTTACAATAATAGAAAAATTTGGTGGTGGTCCTGTGGGACTTGATACCCTGGCAGCATCAATCGGAGAAGACTCTGGTACAATCGAAGATGTTTACGAGCCATATCTGGTCAAGAATGGCTTTATAAACAGGACACCTAAGGGAAGAGTGGCAACCGATTTTGCCTTTGAGCATTTTGGAATTAAAAGAGAATAAACGGTATTGCCTTTTGTATATTATAGAGTGTATAATATACTATATATTGTAGAAAACAGCATGGAGGATACGATATGTCTGCCAAAACAAGTGCGGAAGTTGTAATAGATGGTAAGGTTTATACCTTAAGCGGATATGAAGGAGAGGAATATCTGCAAAAGGTTGCGGCATATATTAATGGAAAGATAACAGAATACGATACATTAGAAGATTACAGGCATCTTCCTCTCAATATGAAGAGTACATTAATCCAGCTTAACATAGCTGATGATTACTTTAAGGCAAAGGCTCAGGTAGAAAAGCTTGAGAGAGATATTGAGCTTAAGGACAAGGAAATTTATGACCTTAAACATGATTTAATCTCTAATCAGATTAAGACAGAGACGGCAGAGTCCACAATGAAGGAGCTTGAGGCAGAAAACAGAGAGTTGTTATTAAATAAAGCCCGTTTAGAAGCCACCCTGGAAGAGAATCTGCTGGATGGAAAGGCAAAAAAGAAATAAACCTACATAAATCAAAGGAGACGGAGAATTGCTTTCTGTCTCTTTTTTCTTAAATAAACAAACAGACAATCTTAATATTAATATAAGATTATAAAGCAGGAGAATATGCTATGATAAATACAGATTTTGAAGTGCTTGCACCGGCAGGTTCTTTTCAGACATTTAAGGCTGTCATAGAGGCAGGAGCCGATGCAGTATATGTGGGAGGCTCAAGGTTTGGAGCCAGAGCCTACGCTGATAACTTCACAGAAGAGGAGCTGCTGCAGGCAATTGATTATGCCCATCTAAGAGGTAAAAAGGTATATTTGACAGTAAATACACTTTTAAAAAATAAGGAGATAAATGATGAACTGTATGATTATCTGCTTCCATTTTACTTAAAAGGACTGGATGCTGTTTTAGTGCAGGATTTTGGAGCCTTAAGCTATATACATAAGGCATTTCCTGATTTGCCAATCCACACCAGCACACAGATGACTTTGACAGGGATAGAAGGGGTCAGGCTGCTTCAAAGCTATGGCGTAACCAGAGTTGTTATGGCAAGGGAGACAAGTCTTGCTGAGATGAAAAAAATCCATGAAGCAACTGGAATGGAGCTTGAAGCCTTTGTACACGGGGCATTGTGTTATTGTTATTCAGGTCAGTGCCTATTCAGCAGTCTCTTAGGATGCAGAAGCGGTAACAGAGGCCGGTGTGCCCAGCCCTGCAGGCTTGCCTATACAGTGATGGATGAAAACCACAAGGATCTTTTAAAGGATTCTTATATACTGAGCATGAAGGATATGTGTGGTATAAGGGACATAAATGAGTTAAAAGAAGCTGGTGTATATTCCCTTAAAATTGAGGGGCGGATGAAGCGTCCTGAGTATGCAGCCGGAGTTGTGTCATTTTACAGGAAATATGTGGACAGCTTAAAGCCTGTTTCGAACTCTGACTATAATAAGCTTAAATCCCTTGGAAACAGATGTGGTTTTACGGATAAGTATTACTTTGACCACAATGCAAAAGACATGATCACATATGAAAAGCCTAATTTTGCTGTGGAGGATGAGGATTTTGTGAGCCGTATATCAGCCAGATATGTAGACACAGAAACCAGGCTTCCTGTAAAGGGCATCTGTGTCCTGAATGAAGGTAATAATTCATTTCTGACTGTAGAGTGCAAGAATTACGTCTATACTGCAACAGGCCAAACAGTGGATAAAGCCCAGAAAAAACCGCTGATTAAAGAGGATGTAGCGAAAAGATTGTCAAAGACTGGTGACACATCCTTTGTATTTGAAGAGCTTGAAGTCATCATGGATGATAATATATTTATGCCAAATGGTGCTATAAATGAGCTTAGGCGAAGTGCCCTTGAGGGCTTAAAGAATGAGCTTTTAAGCACATATGTAAGAGATGAAAGCAGATGCTTAAAACAAAAGCCTGCACCTGTGGCTGATAAATCCGCAGAATTACAAGATAGCTGCAGTGCTTCTGTAGAGACCACAGCCCAGCTTAAAGAAGTGTGTAAGAGCAGTCTTATCTCAAGAGTGTATATAGACTGGAACAGATACAGCCTCAATGATTTTGATAACGAAATAGCAGATGACATAAGGCTTGTTACTTCAAATGGCAAGAAAATATATATTATTCTGCCGGCAGTCTGCAGGGATAAAACCTATAATTTTCTGCTTTCCAAGCAGGATTTGTTAGGTCAGAGTGCTATATCAGGATTTGTTGTTAAAAATTATGAGGAGCTTGGCTGGTGTCTTGACAAATTCCCTGACAGGGAGATAATCACAGACCATAATCTCTACACCTACAATGATTATGCTGTAAATGCTTACCACGAGCTTAATATAAGCTTAGATACCATGCCTTTAGAGCTTAATGGCAGGGAGATAGCCAGACGCTCAAATGCGGACACTGAAATGATTGTATATGGATATTATCCGCTTATGACCTCAGCCCAGTGCGTCCACAGGAACTCATCCAAATGTGATAAGTGTAAGCAGATAACTTATTTAAAGGACAGATATAATAAGCTTTTTCCTGTAAAAAATATGTGCAATGAGTGTTATAATGTGATTTACAACACCCTGCCAACGATGCTCTTAAATGACATTGCAGGGATAAAAGAAAGCAAAATCCATAATCTGAGACTTATGTTTACAGTGGAGGACGCGGCAGAAACCAGAGAGATACTTTCATATTTTGAAAATCCTTCTCTTAAAAGAAGAGGAGAGTTTACAAATGGACATTATAAAAGAGGAGTTGAATAAATGGTTCATTTATTAGTCCAGTTATCTAAATATATAAACATATTTCTGATACTTATTTATACCTTTAATTGTTTTAGTATATTTAGACATTCAGACAACAAGGCAAAGCAGAAAGGCAAATATGCACTGCAAAGATGGCTTATTTTTATGATAAATCTAAGCTGCTTTGGCGTGCTCTATATTACTACGATGGACAAACAGATAATCGGCTTTTATCTTATGCAGCTTATTATCCTGCTTGCCATAATCATCATGTACCATCTGCTTTTTAAGACTGCATCAGAGCTTGTGCTTAACAACATGGTCATGCTGCTCAGCATAGGACTTGTAATTCTGGCAAGGCTGTCTATCAACAAGGCAGTAAGGCAGTTGCTTTTTCTGATTGCAGGCTTTGCCATAGCCTTAATCATACCATTGGTTTTGAGGAAAATCTCAGTATTCAGAAAGCTCACCTGGGTATATGCTGCTGTTGGTATCTTATCACTGCTCATTGTTGCAGTAGCCGGTGCCACAAGCTATGGAGCCAAGCTTTCCATAAGCATTGCAGGCATATCCATCCAGCCTTCTGAATTTATTAAAATTATCTTTGTATTTTATATAGCTTCCATGCTTTATAATTCTACGGACTTGAAGCAGCTTACAATAACCAGCGGTGTGTCTGCGGTCTTTGTGCTTATACTGGTTGCTTCTAAAGATTTGGGAGGTGCCTTAATATATTTCTTTACATACCTTGTGATGATATATGTTGCCACCAAAAAGCTCTATATTTTTGCAGGAGGAATAGGCTTTATGTCCCTTGCCGCCGTGCTGGGTTATAACCTCTTTTCCCATGTGCAGACCCGTTTTATAGCATGGAAGGATCCTTTGAGTGTTATTGACAATCAGGGCTACCAGATATGCCAGTCACTTTTTGCAATCGGTACTGGCGGCTGGTTTGGACTAGGCTTAAACCAGGGACTTCCTAAGAAAATCCCGGTTGTTGAGAATGACTTTATTTTTTCTGCTATCTCAGAAGAGTTTGGAGGCATATTTGCCTTATGTATCATAATGATATGTGTAAGCTGTTTCTTTATGATATTTAATATATCCATGCAGCTTAAGGATTCCTTTTATAAAATGGTTGCCCTTGGACTGGGAAGTGTGTATGCACTTCAGGTTTTCCTCACAATCGGAGGTGTGACCAAATTCATACCATCGACAGGTGTGACCCTGCCTCTGGTAAGCTATGGTGGAAGCTCACTGCTGTCAACAATGATTATTTTCGGAATAGTGCAGGGATTATATATTATGCAGTCAAGAACTCAGGAAGGTGTGGCAAATGGCTCAAAAAAACAAAAAGAAAACAAACAAAAATAGAGAATATTCCATAATTACTTACTTTTTCTTCTTTATTTTTCTGGCTCTTATAGGATATTTTATATATTTTCAGACTGCCAAAAGTGAGCAGTTCATAAACAGCCCTTACAATTCCCTGCAGGACTTGTTTTCCCAGTATGTCACAAGAGGAGACATAGTTTCTGCGGATGGCCATGTGTTAGCTGAGACTAACACATCTGCGGATGGTACAGAGACCAGAAATTATCCGGCTGGACGCATGTTTGCCCATGCAATAGGTTTTTCTACCAACGGCAAGGCGGGACTGGAAAATCAATGTAATTTCAATCTGCTGCGCTCGCATGAGTTTTTTGTGAAACAGATTTTTGATGATATAAGTGGTAATAAGAGCAAGGGTGATACAGTTGTCACCACCTTAAACTATGATTTGCAGAGTGTGGCATATCAGTCTCTGGGCAGTTATGATGGGGCAGTGATAGTCATGGAACCTCAGACAGGCAAAATTCTGGCTATGGTTTCAAAGCCTGATTATGACCCGAATACAATAGCTGCAGATTGGGAATCAGTAAACAGTGAGGGTGGCAGCAGTCTCTACAACAGGGCAACCCAGGGACAGTATGCTCCGGGTTCTACCTTCAAGATTTTCACAGCCCTTGAGTATTACAGGGAGCATCCGGATGATTATATGGATTACCAGTATGACTGTACAGGAAAAATCGTGGCGGATAACTCTACCATCAACTGTTATAAGGGTGAAGTGCATGGCACTGTGAATTTTGAGCAATCCTTTGCTGAGTCCTGCAATACATCATTTTCAAATATTGGCTTGCAGATAAACAATGATTCCTTTGATGCGCTGTGCAATTCAATGCTTTTTAACACAAGCCTGCCGATTGCCTTTGAGTCATCTAAGAGTAAATTTTCTCTCTCGTCAGAGGATTCTGCAGCCATGACCATGGAGACCAGCATAGGACAGGGAAAGACTATGGTTTCGCCATTACACATGCTTCTTGTTACCAGCGCGATTTGCAACGATGGAGTGCTCATGAAGCCTTATCTGGTTGACCATACTGAGAATGTGGATGGTGTTGTGGTAAGCAGCAATTCACAGAGCCAGTATTCAGCTCTTTTAAGCCAGAACGAGTCGGATATGCTTGAAAGTCTTATGTCCGCCGCAGTATCTTATGGTACCTGCAGCAAATTAAGCGGTCAGTCATACTCAGCATATGGCAAGACCGGTACTGCCGAAGTGTCAGATACCACAGACCAGACCAATGCATGGTTTGTAGGCTATGCAAAAAAGGATGGCTATAACGACATAGCGATTGCGGTAATAGTTGAAAATTCAGGGGCTGGAAGCACCTACGCTGTACCAATCGCCAAAAATGTGTTTGACAAATATTTCAACTAGCTTATACATTCAATTTATTGCATAAGTTATCAAATTAGAGTATACTAAATCCAGTTAGGCAACCACACTATAGGAGGAATTGCAATGATAGAAGCAACAAGCTGTGGCGGTGTGGTAATTTTTCGAGGTAAGATTTTACTCTTATATAAAAATTATCGTAATAAGTATGAAGGCTGGGTGCTCCCAAAGGGAACAGTCGAAGAGGGAGAGGAATACAAGGATACTGCCCTCCGCGAAGTAAAGGAAGAAACTGGTGCCAACGCCACCATAATCCAGTATATTGGAAAAAGCAATTACACATTCACAGTTCCAGAGGACACAGTGGAGAAGACTGTGCACTGGTATCTGATGATGGGCGAAAACTATTACAGCAAACCACAAAGAGAAGAATATTTCATGGATTCCGGCTTTTATAAATTCCATGAGGCTTATCATCTTCTTAAATTTTCTAACGAGAAGCAGATTCTTGAAAAAGCTTATAATGAATACCTTGACTTAAAAAAAAGCAACCTATGGGGTAATCACAAATATTTCTAAAGCAGTTTACAGCAGACTGCTTATTTGAGGTTTATGTATGAAATGGTATAAAAACTTATACGTAGGGGAATCTATAGAACATAAAAAGAAGAAGGTCATCTGGAAGATAAAGCATAATGCTGGCATGCTGCACACCTATGTTATCACTTTTTCTTCAAACCCAGACAATCTGCTGGATATTATTCCGACAACGGATTTGATGCAGAAGGCATATCCCAAGGACAAACTTATGGTTATCGGAATAGCAGGAGATTATGACGAGGCACTGGAGCTCACAAGACAGATAGTTGACGAGACCTACCATGAAACAGGCAGAGTAGATGTGTATAATTATTTGAAAAGCTTGGAGGAGTAAATTTAAGTGATATTTTTAAATATACTAAAAATTATAGGTATAGTTTTAGTTGTTTTATTATGTATTTTGCTTGTTCTAATATTACTTGTTCTTTTTTACCCGGTTAAGTACCGGATATTGGGTACTGAAGTATATGATAAGGAAAATAAGAGCGATATTCATATAAGGCTGAGCTGGATTTTTCATCTGATAGGGGTAAATGTGGACATTGACCCGGAGCTTACGGCAGGGCTTAGGATTCTGTTTGTAAAGAAAAATCTGATGAAGGATAGTGACACTTCTAATGATAGAAGTGATAATAATGGTGATGACGGCAGTTGTGATAGTGACAGTATAGAAGCAGAAAACATAAAGAATATTTCTGAAACTGATATAAAAAATACTGATAATATAGCAGTTGCTGAAGAGAAAATAAATGCAAATGCCACAAATGCTGAAAAATCTGTTTCAGAAGATGAATGTACAAATGCAACAAATGCTTATTCAAATAATAAAGAAAAAGAAAAAATAAAGCGTCTTACAGGCAAAATTAAAAAAATCCTAAAGGACGACAGCTGCAAGGAGGCACTGAACAAAATCAAAACCGAGCTTATAAACCTGCTCAAAGCAATAATGCCTTACAAGCTGTATTTGAAAGCTGAATTTTCCGCAGGTTCACCAGATAAGACAGGCATGGTGCTGGGCATACTTGCTATGTTTCCAATAGGTTACAGAAACAAATGGAAGATCAGACCTGATTTTGAAAGAGAAGAAATATATATCGACTCGGAGTTTGATATAAAAGGACACATATTTTTATATAAAATATTGATAATTGCAATTCGAGTACTTGTTGATAAGAATTGTCGTAAATTATATAATGAAATAAGAAAATAGAGGAGGAATGAGGTATGTCAGAGAACAATTTTAACAACACGGTAGAATCATTATTTAAAGGAATGGATAGCTTTATTACAACCAAAACAGTAGTTGGTGATGCAATTAATATTGGTGATACAATAATTCTTCCTTTAGTTGATGTATCATTTGGTGTAGCAGCCGGAGCTTTCGCAGAGGAAAAGAAAAACAACGGAGCCGGTGGTATGGGTGGAAAGATTCAGCCAAGTGCCGTGCTTGTTATCCAGAATGGACAGACTAAGCTTGTTAATATTAAGAATCAGGATGGAATGACAAAGATTCTTGACATGGTTCCGGATTTAGTTAACAAATTCACAAAGGACGATAAGAAGACAACTGCCGGAGAGGATGATATTGTAATTGATGATATTGTAGAAGAAGATGAGGACAAGACATCTGAGTTATAAAAGGTAAGTAATAACAGGAGAAACTGCCAGCTCGTAGTTTCTCCTGTTTTTTGTATGTCAAAGAATGAAATATAGCTGCTAGTGGCAGTTTTGGGGTATAAGAAAACCGCAGGTAGAAACCTGCGGTTTTTATCAACTTACTTAAATTAAAAAGACTAAGCTCTCTCAACTTTGCCAGATCTTAAACAAGAAGTACA
>URLU01000050.1 GCA_900548765.1 uncultured Lachnobacterium sp. | reverse complement strand
GATTTATGCAGCAGTTTCTGGATGCGTGCTGGCTGTATGGAGACAAGGAAAAGATAGCAACTACATATATGCAGCCGATTGTGATGTCTACAACCTATGGCGAAAGAGACGCAGAGACAACACTTACAAATGCCTGGGAAGTATTGGGCGGTCTGCCTTGCCCGGGATTATGCGGATACGTGGAGGATCTGGCTGAATTTGAGACAAATAAGGAGTACAACCTTATTATAGAGAAAAAGGCTGAAAACCTATACAGGACAATATCCCAGAAAATCAGAAGCCTTCCTACCAGCAATCAGGCTGTAAAGAGAAGCGTGTTCAGGACACAACAGCTTGAGCTGACCCCACAGGAAAGTGAGCAGCTCTCTAAATATGTATCAGATGATACCTATGTAAAACAACAGAAAGAGGATATAGAGGAGCTGGCTTCTATGTTTAAGGATCTGCTTGGACAGGACAATGATAAGGAACAGAATCCATTTATTAAGGAGCTTGAGTCGCACTTTACACCATTGGATGATTTTGAGGCGAGCTATTCACTTATTATAGAAGGGATAAAGAATCCACTATACATAAGGGTGAATGACAGAGACCTGCTTATTCAGTATGGAAATGAGGAGCAGATTGATGTGGTGGCAAAGCTTAGCATGGAGATTATGCAGAACATTGTAGAGGGAAGAATGACCTTCCAGAGAGCCTTTATGACAGGCGATATGACAGCAAAGGGCAATTTTAAGACCTTAAGGACTCTGGATCAGATATTCCCATTCTAAATATATGCAGCAAAGAAAGGTGGACTATAAAATGAAGGACAATAATTGTATTTTCTGCAAACTGGCAAACGGACAGATACCGACAAACTCAATCTATGAGGATGATGATTTCAAGGTAATTCTAGATGCAAGCCCGGCTTCAAAGGGACATGCCCTTATTCTGCCAAAGGAGCATTACGCTGATATTTTTGAAATTGATGAGGATGTACTTGCAAAGGCAGCAAAGCTTGCAAAGAAAATCATGACAAGAGAAAAGGATGTCTTAAAGTGTCAGGGTTACAACTTAGTACAGAACAATGGTGAGACTGCAGGACAGACTGTGTTCCATTTCCATATGCACCTGATACCTCGTTATGCAGAGGATGATAATGAGGGAGTTATCGAGTGGAAGCATCTTGAACTGACAGATGATGAATTTACTGAAATTAAGAATAAAATGTCGATGTAATATGCGTGGTATGGGGCTTAATAAGCCCCATATTCTGTATCTATGCCCTTGAATTAAGGTTTATTTAATAGTATAATTTCCACGATTGAATAAATTGAAGAAAAGTTTAAATTAGGAGGACTCTTAATTATGGTTAAGTGGAACAATTTGGATACTCTTGCTTCATTCAAGGAACTCTCAGATGCAAAGAGAGTAAGCCTTCAGGATGTAATGTCAGGTGAGAACGGAGCAGAGCGAGTAAAGAAATACAGCGTCAAGATGGCAGAGGGACTTACATACAACTATGCCGCAAAAGCTGTTGATGATGAAGTACTTGCAGCACTTGAGAAGTTAGCAGAGGAAGCTCAGCTTGCTGAGAAGTTTGAGGCACTCTACAATGGAGCAGTAATCAACACAGGAGAGAACCGTCTTGTTCTTCACCATATGACTCGTGGACAGCTTGGAAATGCAGTAAAAGCAGATGGCGTTGACAAGCGTGCATTTTATGTAGAGCAGCAGGAGAGAATCGCAGACTTCGCAAACAAGGTTCATGCCGGAGAAATCACAAACGCAGCAGGAGAGAAATTCACTACTGTAGTTCAGATTGGTATCGGTGGAAGTGACCTTGGTCCTCGTGCAATGTACCTTGCACTGGAGAACTGGGCAAAGAAGAACAATCTCTTTAAGATGGAAGCTAAGTTCATCAGCAACGTAGATCCTGATGATGCAGCAGCAGTTCTTAATTCTATAGATGTAGCACATTCACTTTTTGTACTTGTATCAAAATCAGGTACAACACTTGAGACTCTTACAAATGAGTCATTTGTCAAGGACGCATTAAAGAACGCAGGACTTGACGCATCAAAGCATATGGTTGCAGTTACAAGTGAGACATCACCACTTGCAAAGAGCGATGATTACCTTGCAGCATTCTTCATGGATGATTATATTGGAGGACGTTACTCTTCTACATCTGCAGTTGGTGGAGCAGTATTATCACTTGCCTTCGGACCAGAAGTATTTGCCCAGTTCCTTGAGGGCGCAGCAGCAGAGGATAAGGTTTCTGCAAACAAGAATGTATTAGAGAATCCAGCAATGATTGACGCACTTATCGGTGTATACGAGCGTAACGTACTTGGCTATCCTGCAACAACAATATTGCCATACTCACAGGCATTAAACCGTTTCCCTGCACATCTTCAGCAGCTGGATATGGAGTCAAACGGAAAGTCTGTTAACAGATTTGGTGAGCCTGTAGATTATCCAACAGGACCGGTTATCTTCGGAGAGCCTGGAACAAACGGACAGCACTCATTCTATCAGCTCCTTCATCAGGGAACAGATATTGTGCCGTTACAGTTTGTAGGATTTAGAAACAACCAGATTGGAACAGACGTAGTAATTCAGGACAGCACAAGCCAGCAGAAGCTCTGCGCAAACGTGGCTGCTCAGATTGTAGCATTTGCATGTGGAAAGTCTGATGACAACAAGAATAAGAACTTTAAGGGTGGACGTCCATCAAGCATTATCATTGGAGACCAGCTCAATCCAAAGACACTTGGAGCTCTTCTTGCACACTTTGAGAACAAGGTTATGTTCCAGGGATTTGTATGGAATATAAACAGCTTTGATCAGGAAGGTGTACAGCTTGGAAAGGTGCTTGCTAAGAAGGTGCTTGCACATGAGACAGATGGAGCACTTAAGGTATATAGTGATTTGTTAAATATCTAATTTGATATTAAGTATGACTTGAAATAAAATGAGTGTGAAGCATTGTAGAAAACTTCACACTCATTTTTTTTAAAATTAGCAGTTCTGAATAATGCAATATTCCAGATAATCATTTACATTAATCTCTTCTATACTATCAGGAATAACTTCTTCATAGCATACCCATTGAGAACCCATTGCATGTTTAAATTTAGATTTATCAAGAACATAAACATACCCTTTTTTATCGTAGTTAGGATGACAATTTCTAAAAATCATTTTGTTACCATATTCGGGCATCATGATACGCTCATAGTCTACAAAATCACTAACACAACCCAGTGCAAATAATATTGCCATCATTTTGTTGCTAGTGGCGTATACTGCATATTGACAACCTTCATTATATTCCGTGTCATAAGCCTGATTTGGAAGGAGCTTATCAACCTTTACAGGGCTTCCGTGATATAAATAATCTTTTTTCATTTAGCTTCTGTCTTAATCAAATCCACAATAGTTCCAATAGAATCCATCTGCCCACTCTGCGCCATGGCATCAATATACTTCTGCCTGTTATCATATACTTCCTGCACCGCTTTAAGCAGCGACTCTGCAGTCAGGTGCTCCTCTTCCAGTACATAAGAAAATCCCTGCTTCTTAAACGAATTTGCATTTAAGACCTGGTCTCCACGGCTTGCAGCAGCAGAAAGCGGAATAAGGATGTTTGGCTTATGTAATGCAAGAAGCTCACATATTGAGTTGGCTCCGGCACGGGAGATTGCCATATCAGCGAGAGCGAACATGTCTGTAAGCTCTGAGCTCGCGTACTCAAACTGTGCGTATCCGATTGTTCCGGACAGTGAGTTGTCCAGATTTTCCTTGCCACACAGATGAATGACATAGAATTTTTCCAGCAATTCAGGTAATACCTTGCGCACAGCCTCGTTTACAATCTTAGAACCAAGGCTGCCACCTATAATAAGAAGAACCGGCTTGCTGTGGTCTTTAAAATTGCAAAGCCTGATAGCGTTTTCAGCGTTTCCGGAGAAAAGCTCACGCCTGATAGGAGAGCCCGTGAGGACAGCCTTGTCTGCCGGGAGATATTTCATGGTCTCAGGGAAGTTACAGCAGACCTTTTTTGCACCTTTTATGGCGATTTTGTTTGCAAGTCCAGGAGTGATGTCTGACTCATGTATAATAGCCGGAATATGACAGTGCTTGGCTGCCAGAACTACAGGAACAGACACAAATCCACCCTTTGAAAATACCACATCAGGCTTTATTTTTTTCATAAGAGAAACCGCCTGGCCATAGCCCTTTAAGACTCTGAATGGGTCTGAAAAGTTCTTCCAGTCAAAGTAACGGCGGAGCTTGCCGGAAGAGATTCCGTGGTAGGGAGTGCCGGTTGCTTCGATAAGCCCCTTTTCCATTCCGTTTATGGAACCGATATACTCGATATCAAATCCAGCTTCCTTCAAGGCTGGCATCAGGGCGATATTTGGAGTTACATGTCCAGCGGTGCCGCCACCAGTCATAATTATTTTTTTCATAGACTTACCTCATTATTATATAGTAAATAGTTTGTTCGTTCATTATGTCATGTGCAAATGCACATGATGTATGATACTACATGCGCATCCGTGCTTTGCACTCCGCGTCTGATATAATTTCGCTACGCTCATTATATCATGTGCAAATGCACATGATGTATGATACTACATGCGCATCCGTACTTTGCACTCCGCGTCTGATATAATTTCGCTACGCTCATTATATCATGTGCAAATGCACATGATGTATGATACTACATGCGCATCCGTGCTACGCACTCCGCGTCTGATATAATTTCGCTACGCTCATTATATCATATGTAAATACATATAATGTCATTCTCTGATATATCTTATACTGACAAAATAAAAAGTCAACCCCTGATAAATGTCGAAACTTGCGACCGAAACAGGGGTGAAAGAGTCAAAGGCATGGGGTATAATTTAGGGCAAAAGGAGGATGTTTGTAAAATGACAGAACAATACATACAGCTTCTAAAGACAAATCCTGAGGTTTTATTCTGGGGACAGGCTCTGGCAGTCATTGCAATTGGAGTGATTTTTATTGCGCAATTTGTAATAATGCTTGTCCTATGCAGCAGGTTAAAAAAACAAATGAAAAGAATAGACACAACCATAGACCAGGCAAAGCAGTATCTGGATGTAATCATGGAAAGTGATGAAAGTGAACCGGACAGAAAATTGTCAACACAAAAAGCCAGCACAGCGCCCCTGTCAGCAGGCAGGACAGCATACAAAAGCAGTTCTGAAAAAGCAGGAGAAAACACCGGAAAATCCAGCTATGAGGAGGACACAAACCATATAATTTCGGCAGTTCTGGACGAGGTATTCCAATAGGCTTTTTAGAAGGAATTTGGATGAAAATAACCAAAATTTGACAAACAAGAAATATTCTGCTACTATTACGCTGTAACATGTTTGTAACATTTGAAATAAAGTGTTTAAAAACGAAACATAAGTGTAATAATAATAGCATATTATTACACCATGGAGGACTAAAAATGATGCTAAACAAAAAAGTGGTTGAGAGCGCTGCAGTTCTTGGACTTGCAACAGTATTATCAATCACGGCGGTTACTAACAGCGATAAGGCTGTGATAGCAAACACTAGTGTAGAGTATGATGGAATAGCCGGTGTTACAGCAGCACTTGCTGATTATCAGCAGGCAGCAGTAGATGAATACAATGTTGCAGTATCTGTACAGAAGGATGATGTGGTTCCGGTAGCGGCAGCACAGGACGATACAGAAGAGACAGCAGTAGAGGAGCTTTCACCAGAGGAGCAGGAATGGCAGACAAATCTCATGGCAAATGTAGATGATTTTTTAAATGTCAGAGAGGCAGCCAATGGGGAAGCAGCCATAGCAGGAAAGCTATACAAAGGAGATGTAGCCACAATCGTTGAAGCAGGAGACGAGTGGACACTGGTTACATCAGGAAATTTAACAGGATATGTAAAAAACGAATACTGCGTGACAGGAACAGAGGCCTACGCATATGCCCAGAGCAATTGTGAAACAGTTGCAGAGGTAAACACCAACAATCTCCGCATCCGCTCAGAGCAGAGCGCAGACAGCAAGGTGCTCGATACAGTGTCAACAGGAGCAAAGCTTACAGTTGATACAGAGGCAGAAGCCACAGAGGGCTGGGTAGCAGTAAAGAGCAGCTCACAGACAGCTTATGTAAGTGCTGATTATGTGACAGTCAAGCTCAACACAGGTGTGGGTGTCACACTTGCAGAGGAGCAGGCTGCTATTGAAGCAGAGCAGGCAAAGGCAGCAGAGGAAGCAGCAAAGCTTGCAGCAGCACAGAGTACACAGACTGCAGCTACAACTCAGGGAGCAAGCGTTCCAGCAGCAGTAGATGATGTGACACTGCTTGCGGCAATCATCCAGTGTGAGGCTGGCAGCGACATATATGAGTCACAGCTTGCAGTTGGAGCAGTAGTAATAAACAGAGTGAAGAGCGGAGCATATCCAAATTCAATCTCAGAGGTAATCTACCAGAGAGGACAGTTCGGACCGGCAAGCTCAGGCAAGCTCGCAAGTGTACTGGCATCAGGAAGTATCGGTGGAACAGCTTATCAGGCAGCCACAGATGCCATAAATGGTGTGGACAATACAGGCGGATGTACCGGATGCCGTGGAGCATCCTCAGGACACGCAGGAACAGTAATAGGAGCCATGGTCTTCTATTAAAATTAAATCACTAAAATCAATCATACTCAGGCTTCGCCAAAAGGCGGAGCCTTTTTCAATACCAAGGTATGCAAGAAAAACTTGCGTATAACAGGCAAAAGGGGTAAAATTACTTAAACTTAAAGGGAGGAAAGAGCAATGAACTTAAAGGGAAGAAACTTTTTAAAATTAATGGATTACACACCAGAAGAGATAACATATCTGATTGATTTATCAGCAGAGCTGAAGGAAAAGAAGAAAAAAGGAATCAGACATGACGATTTAGTTGGCAAAAATATTGCACTGATTTTTGAAAAGACAAGTACCAGAACAAGATGCTCTTTCGAAGTAGCAGCACATGATTTGGGCATGCATGTTACCTATCTGGATCCAAGCGGCTCACAGATTGGCAAGAAGGAGAGCATAGCTGACACAGCAAGAGTCTTAGGCAGAATGTTTGACGGAATCGAGTACAGAGGCTTCGGACAGGACATAGTTGAGGAGCTTGCCAGGTATGCAGGAGTGCCTGTATGGAACGGCCTCACAAATGAGTTCCACCCAACCCAGATGATAGCAGATATGCTCACAATCAGAGAACACCTTGGAAAACTCAAGGGAGTTAAATTTGTATACATGGGAGACGCCCGCTACAATATGGGAAATTCCCTTATGGTGACATGCGCAAAGCTTGGTATGGATTTTGTGGCATGCACAAACAAGAAATATTTTCCAAATGATGAGCTTGTAAAATACTGTAAGGATGTAGCAGCCCAGACAGGAGCAAGCATCACACTTACAGAGGACGCAGCAGAGGCAACAAAAGACGCAGATGTAATATACACAGACGTGTGGGTATCAATGGGCGAGCCAGAAGAAGTATGGGCAGAGAGAATAAATGACTTAAAGCCATATCAGGTAAACGCAAAGGCATTTGAAAATGCCAGGGACAGCGCAATCTTTATGCACTGTCTGCCGGCCTTCCATGATTTAAAGACAACAATCGGCAGGCAGGTGTATGAGAAGTTTGGTCTCTCAGAGCTTGAGGTGACAGACGAGGTATTCGAGAGCAGCCGCTCAGTTGTATTTGATGAGGCAGAGAACAGAATGCACTCAATCAAGGCCATCATGAGAGCCACACTGGCTGAATAATTAAATAACTAAAACTTCCCACATCAGCAGATATGCATCTTATCGGATTAGTGAAGATTGTATGGTGGGGAGCTTGGGCTATAATATAAAAGAAAGATATAACAAAGATATAGCATATGAAAACACAGATATTAAGAATGCTCCGTGAGACCGATGGCTATGTGTCTGGTCAGGAGCTGTGCAACAAATTTGGCGTGAGCAGGACTGCGGTCTGGAAGGTCATAAACCAGCTCAAAGACCAGGGCTATGAGATAGATTCAGTCCAGAACAAGGGCTATCACATAACAAAGGCTCCGGATGTGATGACAGAGGAAGAGCTGCAGAGCTGCCGCAAGACAAAATGGGCTGGTCAGGAGATAAGGTATTTTGACCAGATAGACTCAACCAACATAAAGGCAAAGGAGCTGGCAGAGCAGGGCTATCCAAGCGGTACTCTGGTTGTGGCAGACAAGCAGGTGGCAGGCAGAGGCAGAAGAGGCAGGAACTGGGATTCACCATCGGGAACAGGCATATTTATGACACTTATGCTGAAGCCTGAGATAAATCCAAACAATGCGTCAATGCTTACTCTGGTAGCAGCTCTGGCTGTAGCAGAAGCCATAAAGGACGTGACAGGGCTGGACGCTAGGATAAAATG
Organism: uncultured Lachnobacterium sp.; assembly: GCA_900548765.1. Lineage (GTDB taxonomy): Bacteria > Bacillota > Clostridia > Lachnospirales > Lachnospiraceae > Roseburia. Next base: position 4,334 of record URLU01000050.1, on the reverse strand, counting down.
GCCAAACGATATAGTAATTAATGGCAAAAAAATATGTGGTATTTTAACCGAAATGAGTGCCCAGTTTGACTATATAAACCATATAGTAATCGGAATCGGCATAAATGTACATAACGAGGCATTTCCAGAGGAAATATCGGCGGTGGCAGGCAGTATTCTGCTTGAGAGCGGCGGCAGGCATTTCAGGAGAGCCGAGATAATAGAAAAGACTCTGGAGCATTTTGAAGAGTACTATGAAATCTATTTGCAGACAGAGGATTTGTCGGCTCTCACAGCAGATTACAATGCCTTGCTTGTAAATATGAATAAGCAGGTCAAGGTCTTAGACCCCAAGGATGAGTTTGAGGGCAAGGCAATGGGAATAACTGCCAAGGGTGAGCTGATAGTGGACACCTGGGAATCAAGAAAGCTCGTCTCAAGCGGCGAGGTATCGGTGAGAGGAATATACGGATATGTCTAATGAAATAAAAAACGCAGCTGGTGAAAACGAGGAGATACTCTGCGTATCCAACGGCTACCAGAAGAAATATTACCTGAATGAGCATTTTCAGAAAATGCCTGAAATGATAAAGGACGAGCTTAAAATCATGTGTGTGCTCTACACAGAAGATGTGGGCGGAATCCTTGAATTATTTTTTGATGAGGATGGGAATCTGGATTTCAGGACATCCTGCAACGAGAATGACTTCATGTATGACGAAATTGGAAGCGTGTTAAAAATTAAACAATATCAGAGTGAGAGAAGAGAACTGCTTGAGTCAGTGGAGACATACTACAAGATTATGTTTCTGGGCGAAGGCATTGAGGAGGACTAGAGATGATACTAGCTGTAGACGTGGGGAATACAAATATAACATGTGGCGTGTTCAAAGGGGATGAAATCGTAGCATCCTTCAGAATCACAACTAAGATGCCGAGAACTTCAGATGAGTATGGTATGATACTTGGCACCCTTCTTGAGAAAAATCAGGTAGAGGAGAGTGCCATAAAGGACGCAATCATAGCATCAGTAGTGCCAAATGTAATGCATTCACTTCAGAATGCCATTATAAAATACCTTGGAATCACACCGATTATCGTGGAGGCAGGTATTAAGACAGGAATCCGTGTTGCCACACCAAACCCACAGCAGATAGGTGCAGACAGAATTGTGGACGCAGTGGCAGCTTATGAGCTTTATGGCGGACCAGTGCTGGTAATCGATTTTGGAACAGCAACAACCTATGATTTTGTTGACGAAAATGGTTCATTTCTGGGCGGAGTCACAGCCCCTGGAATCAGCATATCAGCAAAGGCATTATGGGAGGATGCAGCCAAGCTTCCGGAGATAGAGATTAAGAAGCCTGAAAATATACTGGGAAAAGACACCATAAGCAGCATGCAGTCAGGACTTGTCTACGGACAGATAGGTCAGACCGAATACATTATAAACAAGGTGAAAGAGGAAAATCATGTACCAGAGGCAAAGGTTGTGGTGACAGGAGGACTTGGCAGAATCATAGCAAGCGAGACCTCTACAGTTGATATATATGACCCAAATCTCACCTTAAAGGGTATAAACATCGTTTATAAGAAGCAAAATAGAAGAAAACAGGATATGAAATGATTAATAAATTGAATATAGGCGGTGTAGAGCTGCCCAACAATTTAATATTAGGACCTATGGCAGGCGTGACAGACCTGCCATTTCGTCTATTATGTAAGGAGCAGGGGGCAGGACTTTTGTGCATGGAGATGGTCAGTGCCAAGGCTATTTTGTATAAAAATAAAAATACTGAGACTCTGCTTGCAATAGATGAGAGGGAAAAGCCGGTGTCCTTGCAGCTTTTTGGGTCAGACCCCAGAATAATATCCCAGATAGCCCACCAGATAGAGGACAGACCCTTTGATATACTGGACATCAACATGGGCTGCCCGGTGCCAAAGATAGTAAACAACGGCGAGGGCTCAGCCCTTATGAAAAATCCGGTTCTGGCAGGGCATATAATAGAGGAAACAGTAAAGGCAATCAAGAAGCCTGTCACAGTAAAAATACGTAAGGGCTTTGATGATGACCATGTAAATGCCGTGGAAATGGCAAGGGTAGCCCAGGAGAGCGGAGCCAGCGCGGTGGCAGTTCACGGAAGAACCAGAGAGCAGTATTATTCAGGCAAGGCAGACTGGGATATAATCAGACAGGTCAAGGAAGCGGTAAGCATCCCTGTAATAGGAAACGGAGATTTACTCACTCCGGAGGATGTCATAGCAATGAAGAAGCAGACAGGCTGTGATGGATTTATGATAGCCAGAGGAGCTCAGGGAAATCCATGGATATTCAGCCAGCTTCTTGAATATTTTAAAACAGGGCAGATAAAACCAAGACCAGGCTTTGATGAGGTCAGGGAGATGATACTGCGTCAGGCGAGAATGATGATTGATTTTAAGGGCGAATATATAGGAATCCGGGAAATCAGAAAGCATGCCGCCTGGTACACAACGGGTTATCCTAATTCCTCCAGGATGCGTGACGCTATAAACACGGTGGAGACCTATGAGGCGTTAGAGGCACTCCTACTTGACATAGACAGCGTGATTAGCTATAATACGTGAGTTGAACTAGACCAAAAATAAATTATTATAAAGAGAAGGGCAGCAAAATGGAAAAGAAAAACATACTGACATATGAAGGACTTAAGAAACTTGAAGACGAGTTAGAGGATTTAAAAGTAGTAAGACGTAAAGAGGTATCACAGAAGATTAAGGAAGCTCGTGAGCAGGGAGACCTCTCAGAGAACGCTGAGTATGATGCTGCAAAGGATGAGCAGCGTGATATCGAGACAAGAATCGAGGAAATCGAGAAGATTCTTAAGAATTCTGAGGTAGTACTTGAGGAAGAAGCTGACTCAGACAAGGTAAGCATAGGATGTATGGTAAAAATCCTTGACTGCGAATATGATGAGGAGCTTGAATACAAGATTGTAGGTTCTACAGAGGCAAACAGCTTAAAGGGCAAAATCTCAAACGAGTCACCGGTGGGACGTGCGCTTATCGGAAAGGCAGTAGGAGACAGCGTAACAATCGAGACACAGGTTGGAGAATTAACATATAAGATTCTTGAAATCTCAAAATCAAACTAGAATCAGGAATTTTTAGGAGGAAGAAAATTGGCTGAGCAGAACAACCAGAAGGGCGGACAGCAGCAGGACGTAAACCAGCTGCTTAAGATTCGTCGTGAAAAATTACAGAATTTACAGGAAGCAGGAAATGACCCATTCGTAATCACAAAGTATGAGCAGACCCATCATTCAGATGAAGTAAGGTCATTATACGAAGCACACGAAGCAAAATTACTTGCAGGAAGAGCTGCTGTGAACACAGACGGAATGGATGAGGCAGCAGCAAGAGAAGCAATCAATAATGATTATAACGAGAGAAGAGCTATCATGGATGCAGACCCAATTGAGGTAAGCATCGCAGGCCGTATGCTTTTCAAGCGTGTAATGGGAAAAGCATCTTTCTGTAACATTCAGGACTTAAAGGGCAAAATCCAGGTATATGTAGCAAGGGACTCAATTGGAGAGGACGCATATGCAGATTTCAAGAAATCCGATATCGGAGATATTTTTGGAGTAAAGGGATATGCTTTCAGAACAAAAACTGGTGAAGTTTCTATTCATGCCGAGGAAATTGTAATGCTTTCAAAGAGCTTACAGATTCTTCCAGAGAAATTCCATGGTTTGACAGATACAGATGCAAGATATCGTCAGAGATATATCGACCTTATCATGAATGAACAGAGTAGGGATGTGTTTGTAAAGAGATCACTCATGATGAAGGAGATTAGAAATTTCCTTGCAGAGCGTGACTTTATGGAGGTTGAGACTCCAATGCTTGTACACAATGCAGGAGGAGCAGCTGCAAGACCATTCGAAACACACTACAACTCACTCGATGAGGATGTAAAGCTTCGTATTTCGCTAGAGCTTTATCTCAAGAGACTTATTGTAGGAGGACTCGAGAGAGTATACGAAATCGGACGTGTATTCCGTAACGAAGGAGTTGATACACGTCATAATCCAGAGTTTACACTTATGGAGTTATACCAGGCATACACTGATTACGAGGGAATGATGGAGCTGACAGAGTCAATGTTCCGTTATCTGGCAGAAAAAGTATGCGGTTCAACTAAGATTTCATATCAGGGAACTGAAATTGATTTAGGAAAGCCATTCGCAAGAATGACAATGACAGAAGCAGTAAAGAAGTACTCTGGTGTAGATTTTGATACAGTAAAAACAGACGAAGAAGCAAAAGCACTTGCAAAAGAGCATAATGTAGAGTTCGAGGAGCGTCAT
>URLU01000049.1 GCA_900548765.1 uncultured Lachnobacterium sp. | reverse complement strand
GTCTGATATACAGGCGGCAGTGTGGAGCCGTTAGTCTCCTTCTGCACCCCTGCATGTAATAAACCGGTGTTAAATCTCATTCCCTTTTCCTCTTGTCTGCAAATATTCTGTGGCACTGTATATGGCGTTTGCCCCATCCGACACTGCTGTTGAAACCTGTCTGAGTCTCTTGGTTCTTGCGTCTCCTGCCACATAAAATCCAGCCTGTATCCGGCTGCCATCCGGCGTATGGGTGATTCCATCCTCTAAAGCCTTCACATAGCCTCTCTCGTCAAGCTCCACAAGCCCCTCAACAAGCTTGGTCTGTGGAATAGAGCCATAAGCTGCAAAGACACCATCTGCCGCAAGACTTTTTCCACTCTTTAATATAATGGATGAGAGCTTCTTGTCTCCCTGTATTTCCACAACGCTGTCATTTAAGATAAACTCTACATTTTCGCATTTCTTTAGGAGCTCGACTGTACTCTGGGCACCTCTGAACTTATCTCTTCTGTGTACCACATATACCTTCTGACAGATATCCGAAAGATAAAGCGCATCGTCCAAGGCTGTATCGCCACCACCAAGCACCGCTGCTATCTTGCCCTTGTAAAAGGCTCCATCGCATATGGCACAGTAGGATAGGCCCTTGCCAAGGTATTCCGCCTCCCCCTTTATGTCTGCCTTTCTTGGATAGGCTCCAGCTGTGTATACAATCGCTTTTGCATTTTCTACTGAGCCATCATCAAACTCGACCTCATATTCCGGCTGGCCTGCTGTCTCAATCTTGCTAATCCTTATGGCTTCCTTTTCTATAAAGGGCACTTCAAGAGACAAGGCATGATTTCTAAACTTTTCACCAAGCTCGTAGCCATTTATATTTGGAAGTCCTAAATAATTATTCACATTTCCACTTTCCGCAATCTGTCCGCTTCCCTCGTATTCCTTCTCAACCACAGCAATATCAAGATTTGCACGCCTTGCATATACTGCTGCTGAAAGTCCTGCGGGGCCGCTTCCAATTATGATTATATCGTACACGGCTGCTTCCTCTTTTAATTTATAGTTTTCCTACTTGATAACTATGATATTACCAAAAAGGGGGGATTGCGTCAAGATGTATGCTTATAGGGAAAAGTGATGGGCTGTTATAGGAAATTTTTATAATGCAAAATTCCCACATTTGACATGATTTAATCACATGCTAAATGCGGGAATTTTATTACAGTCCGTACTATTCGAAAATTCCGGATAGTTGAATATTTCTTAAATATACTCAAACGAATTCACAATAACCCCATCATACACAGACTGCTTCTTGATATACTCCGCTGCGGTCTCCACGCTCTTTCCATCCTTATTCCAATCTGTTGTAAATGATACATTTTCTCCTGACAGGACTTTCTGCTGTTTTTCGCTGATAAGCAGAAGTACTACGATTCCTGCTCTGTTCAGGTGCCTGACTACATTTTCAAAGTCCTCGCCTTCCTTTGGTGCATAGAGGTATGTATGTCTGCCATCTATATTTAAGGCTTTTTCTACATCCTCTACAAAGCCTCTGTTTACGCCGTCCACTCCGTCTACAAATACGGCGGTGATGGCTTTCTGCCCCTTAATTGCAGCTCTTACATTTCTGTCGATTCTGCCCTCATAGAGTCCGTTTTCCTCTGTATGAAGCTCCTCTACCACTCCGCAGGCTGATGTCATATCTGTCACTCTGTCAATCAGTATAAACTCGCCGAGAGTTCTGTGATTTTTGAACAGATCACAGACGATTTTATCTGCAAAGGATATCCTGCATACTGCGATTTCATTTTTGCGTAATGTCTCTGTCCTGGTCTTGTCTCCTGTATTTACGTCAATTGCGTACTCTATGCTTGTGACAATTCCCGGTATTGTCTTGGTGCCCAGCTTAAAGAAAAAGTTCTTACCCTTAAAGAGCTCGTCATCATCCATCCAGAGCAGGGTTGCTGTGATTGATGAAACTGCCTGCACGCCTGTTCCATCTGAAAGCACACAGCCTCTTGATACATCCACCTCCCTGTCGAGCTGGATTGTGACTGGCTGTCCCTTTGAGGCTGTATCTGCTTCCTGGTCACCGATATGTATGCTCTTTACATGAGCTGTCTCATTGCTTGGAAGTGTTGTGATTGTATCACCAACCTTGATGCTTCCTGCTTCAATCTGTCCCTGAAATCCCCTGAAGGTATGGTCTGGGCGGCATACTCTCTGTACCGGCATATAAAATCCTGTCTCTTTGTTATCAGAGATATCTATATCCTCAAGGTATGATAGAAGGGCTGGTCCTGCATACCATGGAATGTTTTCAGATTTCTTTGTAACATTGTCTCCCTCTGTGGCTGACACTGGGATAATCTGGATATTCTCAAGTGAAAGCTCCTTGGTGAGCTCCTCAATCTGTCTGGTGATTTCATTAAAACGCTTCTCGTCATATCCCACCAAGTCCATCTTGTTTACTGCAAATACAAAGTATCTGATTCCCATAAGGGCACAGATTCTGGCATGTCTTCTGGTCTGCACCAATACACCATGCTTTGCATCTATAAGGATAACTGCAAGGTCTGCAAAGGATGCTCCTACTGCCATGTTTCTGGTGTACTCCTCGTGACCCGGTGTATCTGCCACGATAAAGCTTCTCTTGTCTGTTGTAAAATAACGGTAGGCTACATCAATTGTGATTCCCTGCTCTCTCTCTGCCATAAGTCCATCCAGAAGTAGTGAATAATCAATAGCTCCGCCTCTGCTTCCCACCTTGCTGTCCAGCTCAAGAGCCTTCTCCTGATCTGCGTAGAGAAGCTTAGAATCATATAATATATGTCCAATCAGTGTTGATTTTCCATCATCCACGCTGCCGCATGTGATAAATTTTAATAATCCGCTCATTTTAGAAATATCCCTCTCTTTTTCTTCTTTCCATGCTTCCTGCTGCTTCATTGTCAATCACTCGTGTTGTACGCTCTGATGATACAGCGCTTAGTGTCTCCTCTATGATTTCATCCAGTGTATCTGCTGTTGACTCGCAGCCGCCTGTTAAAGGATAACATCCCAGTGTTCTGAAACGCACACTCTTGTACTGGATTTCCTCCCCCGGACGAAGCTTCATCCTGTCGTCATCCACCATTATGATATTGCCATCTCTGTATACAACCGGTCTTTCCTTGGCAAAATAAAGTGATGGAATCTCTATATTTTCTCTCTTTATGTACTGCCAGATGTCCTTCTCTGTCCAGTTGGAAAGCGGGAATACCCTGACCTCCTGTCCTTTCTGGATTTTGGAATTGTAGAGCTTCCACATCTCAGGGCGCTGGTTCTTAGGGTCCCATGCATGATTTTCATTTCTGAATGAGAAAATTCTCTCCTTGGCTCTGGATTTTTCCTCGTCTCGTCTGCCGCCGCCAAAGGCTGCTGTAAATCCATACTTGTCAAGTGCCTGCTTAAGTGCCTGAGTCTTCATAATGTCTGTGTAGGCTGAACCATGGTCAAATGGGTTGATTCCCTGCTTCACACCCTCTTCGTTGATGTACTCAAGCATCTCTATGCCCTTTTCCTTTGCAACTCTGTCACGAAATTCTATCATTTCCTTGAATTTCCATGTTGTGTTTACATGTAGAAATGGAAATGGCGGCTTCTCCGGATAAAATGCCTTCATTGCCAGATGAAGCATTACGGAGCTGTCCTTTCCAATCGAGTAAAGCATAACCGGCTTCTCGCACTCAGCCGCCACTTCACGGATTATATATATTGCCTCTGCCTCGAGTTCGTCGAGATGTGATAATTCGCTCATTTTCTCTACCATCCTTTTCTAATATTTGTTTGCTTCCTTTTTATTAATGATTATCTGTTCTGTCTGACCATCACGCTTTTCTATGTTCCAGGTCAGGGTATCAGGCCCTGATTTAACTGTCATCACGCTCCCTCTTCCGCCTATGTCCGCTCCGAGGAAAAATCCTATGGCTCCGAAATGGCACTCCTTGATGCAGGATGCACAACCCCAGCAGTCCTTAGGATATTTGATAAAAGCCTTTCTATCCTCATCCTGATATATAAGGCTTCCCGGACACACATCTGTACACTTTCCACAGCCCTTACATTTTTGTTTATCAATCATTATGCTCATAATGTGTCTCCTTTCCTACCAAATCTCTGTATATTATCTGAAGCTGTCCATCAACCAGCTTTGAATTCACATACTTAAGCCATTCATCACTCTTTTCCGGATAGTCAAGATTCTCCGCAAAACTGTGCCATCTGGTCTCTTTTCTGGCTTTAAGGTGGGCAATCACCGACAGGCAGACCAGAAGCCTCTCCTTAAGCTCGTATATAAACATCAGCTCGTGCATATCTGTGGCATTTAGCTCATCCGTAAGCTCAATAAGCTGCCTGATTTTTTCATCTGCCAGAGCAAGCTGTCTGCCATTGAACTGATAATGGGTGGAGATGCCTCCTGCGTAGTTATCCATGACCTTCTGCATGGCTTCCTCGATTGCCTCTGTACTGAACTGGGCTTTCTTTGGCTCAAGGAAGTGGTTGTACTCGGCGATTTTCTGCTCGAAGGCTGAGTCTGTCTGCATTTTTGTTGCTTCTGTTTCGGCTTTCAGAATTTGACTATTTGCGATTTCTGTCTCACCCTTATCCTTCTCATGTGTGGCAGCATCACACCTTGCAGATGGCTTCATTCCACATTCCTCATCCAGATGCTTCACTATATCTATGGCTGCGATTTCTCCCTCAACCATGGCTCCTGTCACATACTTCTGCGGACATCCTCCTGCCACATCCCCTGCGGCATAAAGTCCATGAATTGTAGTCTGCCTGTTGGTATCTACCCAGTAACCACTGGCTGTGTGACCGCCTACTATATATGGCTCTGTGCCCTCGATTTCCACGTTCTGCCGGCTTGGATTTTTACCAGCCTCAACCCATTTTAAGGTCTGGCTTGGTGCCATATTCAGATAGGCTTTTCTCAAAGACTCATCCTGTGCCTCAGATATTCCCTCTGTTCTCAGATAACATGGTCCACGTCCTTCAAGGTTTTCCATCACTGTTCCATACACTCTCTGGGATGTGGTCAGTCCATATTTATCCTCATAGACCTCACCAAAGGAATTAATCTGCCTGGCTCCAACTCCCTGAGCTATGGTGCCTGTTGGTGCTATGGTGTCCTTGCATCTTAAGGCAATAAATCTCATCTCGAAGGTGGTCATTTCAGCTCCACACCTTATGCCCATGGCATATCCAGCACCTGTGTTAAATGGCGGATACCACATCTTATGCCTTGAGAATCCCGGATTGTTTGGTCTGTAGAGTCCTGCGGCTCCTCCTGTTGCACAGATGACTTTTTGGGCTCTTATCTCATATGCAGTTCCCTCTGAAATAGAAAATCCATATGCTCCTTTTATAGCCTTATCCTCGACTATATAGTCTGTGATATTTATCCTGTTTAAAACAGTCACATCCGGCAGGGCTTCAACCGCAGATGCAAGAATCGGTTTGATATTTTCTCCGTTTATCTTGATATTACGATTACCTCTTGCCACATACTCGCCGTTTTCATCTTTTAGGATAACCAGTCCCAGTTTTTCCATTTTCTCTGTGACCCTGTTTAAGCCCTCTGACATGGTGAGGAGTAAGTCTTCCCTAACTATGCCGTCAGCATCCTTTTTTGCATAATCCACATAGTCCTGTGGCTTTCTTCCCTTTACTATATAGGCGTTTATAGCATTTACGCCTGCAGCGAGGCAGCCACTTCTCTTGATATTGGCTTTCTCAGCTATTATGATGGAGTAGGCTGATTTCTCACGGATTGTAAGAGCCGCATAACAGCCAGCAGTTCCGCCTCCTATTATGAGGACATCCGTCTTCAAAAGCTTCTTATTCTCAATCTGCATCTTTGTCTCCTTTTATGTATCTATACGCTTACGAGCTAACCTGTCACTTGCAGCAGTTTTAAGCTTTTCCTGCATGCTTAGACACTAATATTGTATCTTCCCCGGCTCAAATTTTTGTGTATGATGTGTAAATTATATATAAAATACATCATCCACCTGCATCGCACTATTTTCCACGAGATAGGTCCTATGCTCATCAAATATATAGAGCCTGTATATGAGCACATGTACTTTTTCTCCTACATTGACCATGTCCTTTTCCAGTGACCGCTCTCCTGTGACTTCTATTCCGTTTATGTTTACAGTGACATCCACCCTGTTTCCCCTGAAAACCACATCTGTCACAGTGCCTTCCTCTGCTGCCGACATAAAACGGTTCAGGTTGCCGCTCTTTGAAATCTTTATAAACTCCGGTCTTATAACAGCCCTCTTGGCATTTTCTATAATTTCAAAGCCCTTTAGTCTGTCGTAGTCCTCAACGATTGTGGAATGTCCTATGAACTGAGCCACAAATGGGGTATCCGGTGCCTTATATATTTCAAGGGGTGTGCCCATCTGCTCTATGGTGCCATGGTTCGTGATTATGATTTCGTCTGCCACTTCCACCGCTTCGTCCTGATCATGGGTCACGAAAATGCTTGTAATCCCAAGCTTTTCCACCAGCTCCTTTAACCATATGCGCAGCTCTCCTCTGACCTTAGCATCTATCGCCGCAAAGGGTTCATCCAGAAGCAGTACCTGTGGATTCGGTGCCAGCGCCCTTGCAAATGCAACTCTCTGTCTCTGTCCTCCGGACAACTGGTTTGGATAACGTTTTCCCATTTCGGATAAACCAGTCATCTCAAGGAGCTTTTCTACCCTTTCCTTTATCTGCTTTTTAGGCATCTTCTGAAGCTCCAGTCCAAAGGCAACATTTTCGTATACCGTCATATAACGAAAGAGGGCATAATTCTGGAATACAAAGCCTATGCCTCGTTTTGCAGCCGGGATATCATTAACTCTCTTTCCATCTATGTAGATACCTCCTGAATTTGGTGTCTCAAGTCCCGCAATCATTCTGAGCAGTGTGGTCTTGCCACTTCCGGATGGTCCCAGAAGTGCCACAAGCTTTCCTTTTTCAACGCCAAAGCTCACATTATTTGAGGCGGCGAAGTCACCATATTTTTTGTATATATTTTTCATTTCAACATACATATACCTATCTCCTTTGACGTCTCTCCACTATATTTCTGGCAAAAAGTATAATAAGTGCAATAATTACAAGTATTGATGATACTGCAAAGGCAGCCGTGATTGAGCTGTCTGTGCCCGACATATACAGTGCATCAATTTCAAGTGGCAGGGTGAAGGTCTCTCCTCTTGTCTTTGACAATGCGTTTACCGCTCCAAACTCTCCCAGTGCTCTTGCTGCACACAGGATAATTCCATATATGAGTCCCCATTTCATATGAGGAAGTGTTATCTTTCTAAAAATTGTATAGCCGCTTGCTCCCATCAGGGCTGCTGCCTCTTCCTCGTCCTTGCCCTGGGCATTTAAGACTGGGATAATCTCTCTTGATACAAATGGAAAAGTTACAAAAATCGTTGCCAGCACCACCCCCGGCACTGCAAAGGTGATTCTTATATTTGTTCCAAAGAAATCATTTATCGCTCTGATTGCCGGGTAGAGCCAGCCCAATCGTCCAAAGGTCATTAGGTATGCCAGACCTACGATTACCGGTGATATCGAAAATGGTATGTCGATGATGGTTGCAAGTATCTGCTTGCCCTTGAATGAAAATCTGGTTAAAAGCCAGGTTGCCCATATTCCAAAGAAGGTATTTACAAGGACTGCTATGCTTGTGGCTATCAGTGTGACTTTTAAGGCTGACAGCACATACTCTGTTGAGATGGCTTTAAGATAAAAGCCTATGCCTTCTTTCAGTGCACTTGCCATTACCGATATCAGGGGAACCACAAGCATTATTGTCAGAAAGAGGACTGTGATTGTAATCAGGCATAGCTTTGTGCGGGTTTTGCTTTTTTCTAGTTTTTGCTGTTCTTCCATCCTTGGCTCCTTTCTTGCATGTATGGCTCGGAATATCGAGATACGATAACCGATTGTCTGTGTCTTGTTACGGATATAATATTTTCTAAATGTTCTGATTTATGTATTGATAGCTTGACGCAACCGCTCGACACTCGCCATCCATGGCTCGGGTCTCGCTCTCGGCAACATCGTGTTGCCGAGCTGCTGGTTATGTGCAGAACATTAAGAAAATCTAATATCCTCCACACGTCACAGTCAATCGGTTATCGTATCTCGATATTCCTATCTCCACGTTGCAATTTTTTAAGTCGCATCCAATTGAATATGCCTCTGGCATATTCTCTGGATGCTAGAAACTGTTTCCAAGTCTATTTACATTGCTTTCATATTTTTATTTATTGCATAATTGCTTACAGTTTTCTTAGTATGTTTTGTTTAATAGTAGCACTATCCCATTTGCTACCTACATTAATGACTCACACTAAAATCCATTTGCATAGCTGCTTTTTACCATGATTATTCTTCTTTGTATTAAGCTCCAAGATTGGTTCTCCTTGACTGCTTCACCTGAACTATGTTTACAAATAGCAGTACAAGGAATGATATAATCAACATCACCAATGCAATCGCTGTTGCACTGGCATAATCTATGTAGCTTAACTTCTGCATTATTACATATGACACTACCTGTGTCTTGTTTCTGGCACTGTTGCCCGATATGTATATTACGCTTCCATATTCACCGATTCCTCTGGCAAATGCCAAGCCAAATCCTGTTAGGAGGGCTGGTCTAAGCTCCGGGAGAATCACTCTGAAAAATGTTATTTTAGGGCTCGCGCCTAACATAAAGGCTGCTTCTTCATATTGGCTATCCATTTTTTCAAGAATTGGCTGCACTGCTCTTATTACAAAGGGCAGTCCTACGAATACCAGGGCTACGATTATTCCTGTCTGGGTGTATGCCACATCTATTCCTATTTGTGATAAGCCTTTTCCGAAAAATCCATTGGTGGAATAGAGCTTTGACAGGGTGATTCCTGCTACCGCTGTTGGCAGGGCAAAGGGTAATTCGATTAGTCCATCTAAGAGCCACTTGCCCGGAAATTCGTATTTAACAAGGGTCCATGCCACAATCAGTCCAAATACTACATTAATGATTGCCGCTATAAAAGAGCTTGTGATACTGGTTATAAAGGCATTTCTCACATTTTCCTTTAGGATAAGCTGCCAGAACTCTGCCGGCGATATCTTAAGCGAGTAGACCAGTACCGACGCTAAGGGAATCAACACAATGACTGAAAGCATGGTGATGACTATTCCCATCGAAAGATGGTAACCCGGTATGACTTTTGTATTCATTTTTTTTCTGTTCTTAGCCACCATAAATTTCATCAAACATTGCTCCATCATCAAAATATGTCTCATAAGCTTCTTCCCATCCGCCAAAATCATCTATAGTCCAAAGCTCTATGTCTAAATCAAATTTGTCCGAAAATTCCTCTAATATTTTTTCATTTGTCGGCCTGTAACCGCTCTCTCCTATAAGCCTCTGGGCATCATCGCTGTAGAGATAATTCAGATATTCGCTGCTGACCTCTTCTGTCTTATTACTTCTTGCATTGTCATCAACAACTGCCACACTGGGCTGTGCCAGAATGCTGACAGATGGATTCACCAGCTCATACTGGTCCGGATAGGATTCCAGTGTGGTCAAAGCTTCATTTTCCCAAGCTATCAGCACATCTCCCTGACCGTTTTCCACAAATGTAGTGGTCGCACCTCTTGCTCCCGAATCCATGGCAAGCACATTTTCATAAAGCTTTCTCATGAATTCTTTCTGGTCATCAGTCTCTGTATAATTTGTCTTTGCGAAACCCAAGGCTGCAAGAAAGTTCCAGCATGCTCCTCCACTGCTCTTTGGATCTGGTGTGATTACCTCCACACCATCCCTAACCAAATCGTCCCAGTCCTCTATGCCCTTTGGATTGCCCTTTCTCACAAGAAAAACAATAGTTGAAGTATAAGGTGATGAATCCTGTGGAAATTCATCTATCCAGCCCTCATAGATAAGCCCGGTGTTTTGTATCAGGTCTATATCGTGCTCAAGGGCAAGAGTTACAACATCTGCATTACAGCCCTCCACTACTGAACGGGCCTGAGAACCCGAACCTCCATGGGACTGGATTACATTGACCTGCTCACCGTATTTATCCTCATAATATGACTCAAATATCTGATTGTATTTTTCATAAAATTCTCTTGTCGGATCATAGGACACATTCGTGATGGTGATGCTTCCATCATCATTCTTTCCTCCACAGCCTGTGAGGAGGGCTGCTGCCAACAAGCTCGCTGTAATTATTCTTTTTCTCATATATACATTTCCTATCTCAGACTGACCTATGTAAGTTCCGGATGCTCTGGTGAAATATCAAATGTTTTGCCACTTATCTTATGACGTCTTTTTATTCATCTCATTTATGCACATATATAAGCTGACATATTACACTTCAAATAACTGGGTGGACAGGTAGCGCTCTCCTGTATCCGGCAGGAGCACTACTATGTTTTTGCCCTGATTTTCAGGTCTCTTTGCAAGCTCTGTTGCCGCATATATTGCAGCTCCTGAGGAGATACCGACTAATAGTCCATCACTTTTTGCCACTGCCCTTGCTTTGTCAAAGGCATCATCATTTTCGACTGCAATAACCTCGTCTACTATATCCATGCGCATGACCTTGGGTATAAAACCGGCACCTATTCCCTGTATCTTGTGTGGTCCAGGCTTTCCTCCTGATAAAACCGGAGAGCTTTTTGGCTCTACAGCCACAATCTTCACATCAGGATTTTTCTTTCTGAGTCCAAGACCTGTGCCTGTGATTGTTCCACCAGTTCCTACAGATGATACGAATATATCCACCTTCCCATCCAAATCCTCCCAGATTTCCTTTGCGGTAGTGACCTCATGGATTTTTGGATTTGCTTCATTTTCAAACTGCTGTGGAATAAAGACATTGCCATATTCCTGCTCAAGCCTTTGGGCTTCCTCGATTGCTCCTCTCATTCCCTCTCTTCCAGGAGTGAGGCGGATTTCTGCGCCAAGTGCTGTGACAATTTTTCTTCTCTCAACACTCATGGTATCCGGCATAATAAGGATTAGGTGAAGTCCCTTTGCTGCCGCTACAAAAGCCAGCCCGATTCCTGTGTTTCCACTGGTTGGCTCTATGATTATGGTCTCCTGATTTATCCTGCCGTCCTTTATTCCCTGCTCTATCATGGCTGCTGCTACTCTGTCCTTCACGCTTCCTAATGGGTTAAAATATTCCAGCTTTGCAATAAGCTTTGCTCCAAGTCCAAACTCTTTCTCATAGTTTGAAAGCTCAAGCAGTGGTGTGTGTCCGATTAACTCTGTTAACTGTTTTGCTACATTTGCCATATCTTCACCTCTTTCAATTCCCACTATTTTAATATGATTAATAGAATATAAAAATACTACCATATGAAATTATGTTTGTAAATGAAATTGGGATTACGAAAAAACGCTAACTGGTTATAGATTTTATTTATATCAAAAAGGGGAATGACATAGCTCCACACAGAATATTATTTTCTGTGATTTTGCTATATCATCCCCACATATATCAGGATTTGCCAATATCAAATTTTATTCAAATATGTTCTACGCTTCTCTTCTCTTCCAGCTAACAAATCCATACATATCATTGAAAAAGAAAATTATGAAATTCACCACTACAGGTATATATGCCGGATTCTCAATTGACGCCAGCACCCACATTACAATAAGTATAATATCCACTCTTTTTTTGTTAAATTTTTTATTGGGTTGCTCATTGTATTCTCCTTGAATTTTTCCCTAATCTTCGTTTTTATATGCATATTAACTTACATGTAGAGATTTACAAATTCAAGTTATCCCGGTCTAGTATTGGTATACTTCGTTTATTTAAAATCATGTACATTTCCTTAAATTAATAATTTACAACATAATTTATGTGTAACTAAATACCAATACTATCATGTTTATTACACATTTACAACTTTAGCTTCACACTTCTATTTCAACCTTTCTCTTTCAGTACACCATTTTGAAATAGTTCCTCATACTTCCTTGGCTTATACTTTCTGGTCTCAAGTCCCTTTATTCCCTTAAGGGCTTTCTTAGCCTTTTCTACGTTCTCATTGGTTCCCAGATTGTTTTGAAACTGGTCTGCCTTCTGAAGCTCGTCCATTATATATCTTCTTTTCGTCCTGCATACTCTGAGCAGCTCGATTAATGCCACCGCCTCATCATCATTGGTCTCGCACAACTCAATATAGTGCAGGATGTCACATATCTTCTGGTCTATATCAGAATGCTTCTTTGCCAGCTCATTGCGATATTCCTTAAGCTCTGATACCAGACATGTGAAGTGTATCAGATACTCCTCCCAATCCATCCTTGATAAATCGTAGGATGTTATATCCTTGTCAATATGCTCGGCTAATTCCTCACAAGTGAGCTCCTTAACTGATGATATGTAGTCAAATTCATTATCCATATTATGCTGTCCCCACTTTCTGTAAAAACCTGTTTGTGTTTACTGTGATTGGATTGTAGCACAGAATATGGGTTATATGTCGTACATATGTTCGTTGCATTGTGAATTTTAAGATTTATTTACAAGAGTTTCCTCAAAAAATTTACCAAGATAACCTTGCTGCTATCGGATGCAGCACCAAAACTGTCGGCAGGATAGAACGTGGAGAAATTCCCCCATCTGCCGAATTTATCCAGCTCATTCTTCCGCTCTGCAAACTTTAATTTGAGTCTCCGTAAAACTGGAAATTTCTTTTTCTTGATAAATGGGGATTAGTTTTCCTTTTTTCCAATCAGCAATAAC
>URLU01000048.1 GCA_900548765.1 uncultured Lachnobacterium sp. | reverse complement strand
CCATAAGCTCAAGAAGTGTTGGTGCGATATCTGCAAGACATCCACCCTCACGAAGCTTGTATGATGGGTCAGCATTTACAAGGATAAATGGAACAGGGTTTGTTGTATGAGCTGTGTGTGGCTCGCCTGTCTCATAATCAATCATCTTCTCTGCATTTCCATGATCAGCACAGATGAATAATGCTCCGTCAACCTCTTTAACTGCGTCAACGGCCTTGCCCACAAGCTCGTCAACCTTCTCAACAGCCTTTACTGCTGCTGGGATGACTCCTGTATGTCCAACCATATCAGGGTTTGCAAAGTTGATGATGATTGCATCATACTTGTCAGACTTAATCGCCTCAACTAAGTCCATTCCAACCTCTGGAGCACTCATCTCTGGCTTTAAGTCATAAGTTGCTACATCCTTTGGTGAGTTTACAAGAAGACGGAACTCATCTACGTTTGGTTCCTCAACTCCACCATTAAAGAAGAATGTTACATGGGCATACTTCTCTGTCTCAGCAAGACGAAGCTGCTTCTTGCCGCATTTTGCAAGATACTCGCCAAGTGTGTTTGCGATAGCTTCCTTCTCGAATGCAATAATTTTGTTTGGAATAGTCTCGTCATAATCCTTGAAGCATACAAATGTTGTCTTTAAGAAGTCTCTATCAAAGCCTGTGAACTTATCATCACAGAAGGCTCTTGTCATCTCACGGGCACGGTCCGGACGGAAGTTGAAGAAAATTACTGAATCTCCATCCTTTACTACTGAAAGAGGTGTGCCATCCTCTGCTGTGATAACTGTTGGAAGTACGAACTCGTCTGTAACGTCATTTGCATAAGACTCTTCCATAGCCTTAACAGCATCTGTGGCTTTAACGCCCTCTCCCTTTGTGAGAGAATCATATGCCTTCTGTACTCTATCCCAGTTGTTATCTCTATCCATGGCATAGTAACGGCCTGAAAGGGAAGCAATCTTACCAACTCCGATTTCATCCATCTTAGCCTGTAACTGTGCTACATAATCTTTTCCAGATGCAGGTGGTGTGTCACGTCCATCAAGGAAGGCATGTACATATACCTTGGAAAGCCCCTGCTTCTTTGCCATCTCAAGCAGTCCATAGAGATGTGTGATGTGACTGTGTACTCCACCATCTGATAAAAGTCCCCAGAGATGAAGGTCTGAGTCATTTTTCTTGCAGTTTTCCATAGCCTGAAGGAGAGCCTTGTTCTCGAAAAACTCACCATCCTCAATTGCCTTTGTAATACGTGTTAAGTCCTGGTAAATAATACGTCCGGCACCAATATTCATGTGACCTACCTCAGAGTTTCCCATCTGTCCGTCTGGAAGTCCTACTGCAAGTCCTGAAGCTGCACCCTTTACAAATGGGCACTCAGCCATTAATTTATCCATAACAGGAGTATTTGCCATAGCAATAGCATTACCCTCTGTGCGGTCGTTTAAACCGTAACCATCAAGCACCATTAATACTACTGGTCTTTTGCTCATATCAATATCCTCTTTTCTTTGTGAATTTTTTAACCACTTCTACTCTACTATATTACATAATTTCTGTGATTTTGCAAGTTTTACTTAACTAATTCTTCAACTAATTCTACTGTAAATTTCCAACTATATCTATGGGTCTGCCCTCCAAATCCACCAGGTCGCTGTGGACGGCGTAGGCTGTGCCTGACCTGTATTTGAAGATGTCCTCGGTTATATTGTCATCTGTTATATTATTATCTGTTATATTATTATCTGTTATATTACTTTCTGTCATAATCTTATCTGCTGCATTGCTATAATTTAACTTACCTGCATTAAAATAATCAGAGTTTGTTTTCTCATTCACAGATTCATCCTTAATTACCTTAAACGAGTTATAAAATTTGCCATCTGCATCAATACCCACACCATAGGATACATCTGCCACATATTTGTAAAAATCGTCTATCTCCGCTTCCTCTGTCAAAATTGATGTGGTGAGATTTTGCTGTATGCAGGGAATCATGTAAAGTGACAACTCACCGCTTCCGTCTATCCTGATCTGGGCGATTGTAGTATAGATTGTCCCTGTGGAAAACCAGAAATTTCCCAGACTGTAGGCAACCGGTGTATCCTCTATAAATTCAACCCCCTGCAATCTGTGAGGGTGCCCGCCGATTACCACATCTGCACCAGCCTTAACATAGTCCTCTGCCATTCTTCTCTGCTCTGCTTCAAAATCATTTTTCCCCTCAATGCCCCAGTGGACACAGGCAACCACATAATCTGCATTTGCCTTAGCCTCTGCGATTACGCCGCAAAAAAGTGAGGTGTCAATGGTTTTTATCACGCCCGGGCTGTTCTCCGTTGCTTCCTTTGTGTACTTTGCAAATTTTTCTATTTCAGTAGCAGAAACAAAAGCTATTTTTCTGCCCTTTACCACAAAATACTTTATGGCAGAGGCTTCCTCAAGGTTTCTCCCTGCCCCCACATACGGGATTTCTGCCCCATCTAAAGTATCAAGAGTGCTTATAAGACCTTCTTCTCCGTAATCATATACATGGTTATTTGCCAAAGTCACCAGGTCTGCACTGAATATCTTTAGAAGCTTAACATTCTCTGTTGCTGCTCCAAAGGTGTAAGTCTTTCCTGCCAGTGGAGTCTCACCATCCTCATATACAAACTCATTGTTGACCACGGATATATCAGCGGATGCAAGCTCAGACTGGGCATTTTCAGATATGCAGTCTGACACACCACCTCTTTGTGTGGCGGCATCCATGGTATACCAGTCATCAGCTAAGTTAATATCACCCACTAAGTCGATTTTTATTGTTTTGTCTGATGACTCATTTGCTGTTTTGCCTGTTGCTGTATCTGTTTCTGCGGCATTCATATCATCTAGCCATACCACATTATCAAGCATGTAGGTGGAATAGTTCAAGTCTCTGCAATATCTAAGCCACAGCACCCTTATGCTCGCACCTGTATTGTCATACCAGATTTCTGCTTTGCTGTTTCCGTGGCTCAGTTCATATGCTATATCTATAATTGCTGCGTCACCATATCTGGCGTCAAGCCACAGCAGAAAGGACTCATCTATGCTGCACCCCTTACAGGTGGTTTTTGTCGCATAGTTGAGGATGGTATCAAAGGTCTCTGTCAGGTCAGTTACATCACTCACAACATTAATATCTTCAGCATTTTTGCCGATTGTTGTTTTGCCATCTGCTGTTTTTTCATCTGCTGCTTTTTCATCTGCTGTTTTATCGTCTGCCTCTCTACTGGCTGCCGTATCATCGGCAATAGTTTCGGTATGGCTTATTGTATCATCCATATTGCTATACGCAGATGAAGTGTACCATACAAGAAAAATGGCCATGACACAGATGATTACAGCGTTTATCCAAGACTTTTTATTCACGTTTTTCATAAACTGCTTTCTTTTGTATTTTATATTGTTGCACATAATATGTGATTATACGTGCTCATTCCAAGAAACATTCTGTTTCTTGGAATGTACGGGCATTCGCCTATCGAAAATGACAAATATGAATACTCCTGTGCAAGCACATCGCACTCATATTCATCATTTTCGGCACGTCTCATTGCCTACGCTCATAATACCATATTTTTTGCAATATAAAAACAGACAGCAGTCAGCTTTTTTGTAGGCTAAGGCAAAAAAACGCCACCAAATGCTTACACACCTGATGACGTTTCATTGTTTTATGGAATTAAATCAAGGAATTATTAGTAATTTACAATCTTACCGAAATCAGCCTTAAGAGAAGCTCCACCTACTAAACCACCATCAATGTCCGGTTTAGCGAAAAGCTCTGCTGCATTTCCTGCATTAACAGATCCGCCGTACTGGATACGAACTGACTCAGCTGTTGCCTCGTCATATACCTCTTTAATGCACTCACGGATTGCTCCACATACTTCCTCAGCCTGGTCAGAAGTAGCTGTCTTTCCTGTTCCAATTGCCCAGATTGGCTCGTAAGCGATAACCATCTTTGCAACATCTGATGCAGGAACACCAGCTAAATCAGACTTAATCTGAAGTCTAATCCAGTCAAGAGTGATTCCCATTTCTCTCTGCTCAAGTGTCTCACCACAGCAAAGGATTGGAGTAAGTCCAGCTTCGAAAGCTTTCTTAACCTTCTTGTTAAGTAAAGCATCATCCTCTTTGAAGTAGTCACGTCTCTCAGAATGTCCCAGAACAACATACTTAACACCAGCATCTACAAGCATCTCTGCTGAGATTTCTCCTGTGTAAGCACCTTTCTCCTCAAAGTACATATTCTCAGCACCAACCTCAACGTTTGTTCCCTTAACTGCCTCAACAACAGGTACAATGTCAATTGCAGGTACACAGTAAACAACATCAACTGAGTCTGACTCTACTAATGGTTTTAACTCTTCTACTAATTTAACTGCCTGGCTTGGAGTCATGTTCATCTTCCAGTTACCAGCAACAATTTTTCTTCTTGCCATTTTTATTCTCCTTATATCATGAACAAAAACAGTTCATGATCAACATTCGTCGTTCGTCAATCATGCAAGCATGTTGACTCACTTGCACTCATTATATCACAATTGTGTAAGGTAGTTCTTTTCGCTAAGTTCAGTCTTCGCCTATAGCTCGATTTCACTAATCTCAAAGAACGGCCTCGCACTAAATTCAATCTGCGCCTATGGCTTGATTGCATTAAGTTGCTTTCGGCCTACTTATCATCAGCTGCAGCTACACCTGGAAGCTCCTTGCCCTCTAAGAACTCAAGAGAAGCTCCACCACCTGTTGAGATATGGCTCATCTTGTCGCCAAGTCCCATCTGGTTAACAGCGGCTGCTGAATCTCCACCACCGATGATTGTTGTAGCATCTGAAGCTGCAAGAGCCTTAGCTACTGCAAGTGTTCCCTCTGCAAGTGAAGGATTCTCGAAAAGACCCATTGGTCCATTCCATACAACTGTCTTTGCGTTTGCTACTTCGTTAGCGAAAAGCTCACGTGTCTTAGGTCCGATATCACAGCCCTCACGGTCTGCTGGAAGCTTATCATAGTCATATGTCTCTGTCTCGATTGGAGCGTCGATTGGATCTGGGAACTCTCCGATTGTAACAGCATCTACTGGAAGAAGAAGCTTCTTGCCCATCTTCTCAGCCTTAGCCATCATCTCTTTACAATAATCAATCTTTGTATCATCACAAAGGGATGTACCGATTTCATATCCCTGAGCCTTGAGGAATGTGTAAGCCATTCCACCACCGATAATAAGTGTATCAGCCTTCTCAAGAAGGTTATCGATAACAGCAAGCTTGTCTGCAACCTTTGCTCCACCAAGAATAGCAACGAATGGACGTACAGGATTCTCTACAGCTTTTCCAAGGAAGTCAATTTCCTTCTGCATTAAGTATCCAACTACATTCTCTCCACCCTTAGCTGTGATGAATTTTGTAACACCTGCAACTGAAGCATGTGCTCTGTGTGAAGAACCGAAAGCATCACATACATATACATCTGCAAGATCAGCTAATTCTTTAGAGAATTCCTCTCCATTCTTTGTCTCCTCTGCTCCACGGAAACGAGTATTCTGAAGTAATACAACATCGCCCTCGTTCATAGCAGCAACAGCAGCTGTAGCAGCCTCACCTGTAACGTTGTAGTCAGCTACAAAGTTAACTTCCTTACCAAGCTTCTCAGATAATCTCTTTGCAACTGGTGCTAAAGACTCTCCCTCGTTTGGTCCGTTTTTAACTTTTCCAAGATGTGAGCAAAGGATAACCTTTCCACCATCATTGATTAATTTCTGAATTGTTGGTAATGCTGCAACGATACGTGTCTCATCTGTAATAACGCCATCCTTAAGTGGTACGTTGAAATCACATCTTACGAGAACTCTTTTGCCTTTTACGTTGATATCATCAACTGATTTCTTGTTTAATGACATGTATATGCCCTCCCTTTTATAATTGTAAAAAGGTCCGGCCCAAAAGGCCGGACCCTTAGATGCCAAAGCATGCAAGAGAAGCTGCCAGTGGCAGGCTCTCTGTATAAATCGTAATTCGATTAGCCCTTAAATTATGCTAACTCTGAGAAGTACTTGATTGTACGAACCATCTGAGATGTGTAGCTGTTCTCGTTATCATACCAAGAAACAACCTGTACCTCGTACAGATCGTCAGAAACCTGGTTAACCATTGTCTGTGTTGCATCGAATAATGAACCAAATCTCATTCCAACGATATCTGAAGATACGATCTCATCCTCGTTGTAACCGAATGACTCGTTAGCTGCTGCCTTCATAGCTGCGTTGATATCCTCTTTTGTAACGCCAGCTTTCTTAACAACTGCTGTAAGGATTGTTGTAGATCCTGTAGGTGTTGGAACACGCTGTGCAGATCCGATTAATTTTCCGTTTAACTCTGGGATAACAAGACCGATAGCCTTAGCTGCTCCTGTTGAGTTTGGAACGATGTTAACTGCTGCTGCACGTGAACGACGAAGGTCTCCCTTACGCTGTGGTCCATCAAGAGTCATCTGATCTCCTGTGTAAGCATGGATTGTTACCATGATACCAGACTGGATTGGTGCATATTTGTTTAATGCATCAGCCATTGGTGCTAAACAGTTTGTTGTACATGAAGCTGCTGAAATGATTGTATCAGAAGCCTTTAATGTCTCATGGTTTGTATTGTAAACGATTGTTGGAAGGTCGTTTCCTGCTGGTGCAGAGATAACTACCTTACGAGCTCCAGCATTGATATGAGCCTGAGCCTTCTCTTTTGATGTATAGAATCCAGAGCACTCTAATACAACGTCAACCTTTAACTCTCCCCATGGACAATTGTTTGCATCTGGGAATGCGTAGATTTTGATTTCTTTTCCGCATACTGTGATTGAATCATCACTTGCAGAAACCTCATCTGCATGCTCATATTTACCCTGTGATGAATCATACTTTAATAAGTGTGCTAACATCTTTGGGCTTGTTAAGTCGTTGATTGCTACTACTTCGTATCCCTCTGCTCCGAACATCTGTCTGAAAGCAAGACGACCGATACGACCGAATCCGTTGATTGCTACTCTTACTGCCATTTTAATTCCTCCTAGAATTGTAAAAAGTTTTTTAAAGCTTTTCGCCTTAAGCTTTTCTTATTATAGCGAATTATTTTGCAAGGTTCAAGTCTTTTTATAGTTGTTTGTTAAATATTTCACTAAATGTTTTTATCTATGTACAATTTTAGACAAAGTTTACAAATTTGTGGTATATTTATACACAGACATTCTGTTATCGTAGGTTCTGAATAGGAAGTTTGAATTTACACATTGACTAATTTAATGTAATAAAAGGTTTAGTATAAATATACGGATTGGAATATATAATTAGGAGGATTTGCTTTATGTTCTGGGATCAACATATGCACTGCAATTTTTCAGGTGACAGTGACGCCCTGCCTGAGGATATGATTAAGGCTGGTATTGCCCATGGGCTTTCCGGAATCTGCTTTACAGACCATCTGGATTATGACTACCCGGAGGAGCCAAATATTTTTTTGCTGGATTTTGACAATTATTTTAAGGAACTCTCTGATTTAAGGGAAAAATATGCAGACAAAATTTCCGTAAATATAGGTATTGAGCTTGGTTTGCAGCCCCAGGCAGCTGGGCAGAATCTGGCTGTGGCTGAAAAATATCCCTTTGATTTCATAATAGGCTCTTCCCACGTGGTCAACCATATGGATCCTTACTATCCTGAATTTTTTGCAGGAAGAGATGAGGATGAGGCTTATATGGAATATTTTGAGTCTGTACTTGAAAACATCAATTCTTGCGCGGATTTTGATGTCTATGGTCATATAGACTATGTGGTCAGGTATGGTCCAAACAAGAATGCTTTTTATACATATGAAAAGTTTAAGGATATAATCGATGAGATTTTAACCCAGCTTATCTCAAAAGGAAAAGGAATTGAGGTAAACACAGGCGGCTTTAAATATGGACTTGGTCATCCGAACCCAACTGAGGACATTATAAAAAGATATCGGGAGCTTGGTGGCGAGATAATCACCATGGGAGCAGATGCCCATGTGCCGGAATATGTCGCATATGAATTTGACAAGACAGCCCAGATAATAAAAAATTGCGGCTTCAAATACTATACAGTATTTAAAAACCGCAAAGCTGAATTTATTCCGCTGTAATATCTCCGCCGAAGTACTTGTTAGAGAGCTCTGACAAAGTGCCATCTGCACGGAGCTTTTCGATGGCTGAGTTGATTGCTTCTTTTAATGAGTCGCTTGAATCGCCCTTTTGCATGATGATACATACCTTTTCAGACTCTGGATAGTAATCTACTATCTTTAAGTTTGCATCCGGGTGGGCATTCATGTAGTCAAGGAAGGAAGCCTCTGCATTGAGAGTAGCATCTGCTCTGTCTGTTCCTGCAAGCACCATCTCAAGTGTGCCATCAAGAGTCTCCACATCAAGGACATTTGCACCATACTCCTCTGCAATAAGCTGATAAGTGCTGTTTGCTGAGTTACAGGTTGTCTTGCCCTTCAAATCCTCAAGAGACTTGATATCCTCATTGTCACCTCTCACGATAAGAGCGGTCTTGTTGTAGCAGTATGGGTCTGAAAAAGTATAAGCCTGAGCTCTCTCCTCCGTGTAGCCCACACCGTTTACCATAATGTCATAACGTCCTGACTGGACACCGGCAAGAAGTCCATCCCACTCGCCTTCCTGATACTGCACGTCCACACCAAGCTCGTCTGCTACAGCCTTTGCCACCTCTACGTCAAAGCCCACCAGATTGTCGTCCTCATCATGATAAGTCCATGGTGCCCAGGTACCCTCCATGGCTACTGTGATATAACCACGCTCCTTGATTGCGCTTAATAAGTCATCTGAACTGCTGTCAGAAGCTGTGTCACTGCTGCTCTCTGTGCCTGCATCATTTGAAGCCTTGTCACTTCCGCATCCTGCGAAAAGTCCACAGGTCATAGTCATTATTATCATTAAGCTGATTATTTTTTTCTTCATGTTTCCTCCTTATGCATCATGCTGTGATGTGATATTTTTAAGGAATTCCTTTACTCTGTCCTCCTTTGGATTTTCAAAGAATTCTCTTGATTCTGCTGTTTCTAATACTTTGCCATCATCCATAAAAACGACCTTGTTTGATACATTTCTGGCAAAATTCATCTCATGGGTGACAACAAGCATGGTCATTCCCTCTGCTGCAAGCTGTCTCATGACAGTGAGCACCTCGCCTATAAGCTCAGGGTCAAGAGCCGATGTAGGCTCGTCAAAATATATGATTTCAGGCTTTGTCGCAAGTGCCCTTGCTATTGCGACTCTCTGCTGCTGACCACCTGATAGCTGACCCGGATAATTATTCTGCTTGTCAAGAAGTCCTACCTTATCAAGCATCTCCCTGCCGATTTTCTCAGCCTCATCCTTTTTCATGCCTCTGGCTGAGGTCAGTCCAAGAGTCACGTTCTGCAGGGCGGTCTTGTTCGCAAAAAGATTATAATTCTGGAAAACAAAGGCTGTTTTCTTCCTGATTTTTGCAATGTCTTTTCTGTGCATATGCCCCAGATTATAGGTCACTCCATCAAAGACAAGCTGTCCCTCGTCTGCCTTTTCAAGCATATTGATACAGCGGAGCAAGGTGGTCTTTCCTGAACCGCTTGGTCCAAGGATTGCAACCACATCTCCCTCCTTTACATCAAGGTCAATTCCCTTTAAGACCTCTGTTTTACCAAAGGATTTTTTGATGCCATTTATTTTTATCATAGCCATTTCTTCGCTCATTAGTCTGCCACCTCCTTTATCTCAGTTTCCTTGGAGGTATAAGAGCCAAGCTTCTTCTCCCCATAATGCTGTAATATGGTCAGAAGTGTTGACATAAATAAGTATACAAGCGCAACCTCGCTGTAGACCCAGAGTGGCTCGTAGGTCCTTCCCACAACTCGCTGGGCTGCCATAAACATATCTGCAACAGTGATTGTCGCTGCCAGAGATGTGTCTTTCAGCATACTGATTAATGAATTTGAAAGTGGTGGAAAAGCAGTTCTAAATGCCTGTGGTAATACCACATGCCACATAATCTGTATATAGTTCATTCCTACACAGTAGCCTGCCTCAATCTGTCCCTCTGACACCGATTCCAGAGCAGAACGAAGGGTCTCAGCGCAGTATGCACCCTCATTTAATCCCAGCACTAAAAGGGCACAAGGGAAGGCGTCCATAACTATGCCAAGCTTTGGCAGTCCAAAATATGCAAGGAACAACTGCACCAGAAGTGGCGTTCCCCTGAATATCCATATGTAAAATCTGGCGAACTGCTTCAAGACCTTGATATTTGCATACTGAACCAGAGCCATGAAAAGAGCTACCACCATAGCCAGGGCAAAACCAAAGACTGTAAGCGGTATTGTAACCTCTACACTTGCTATAAGGATTTTGCCAAGAGCTTCCTGCAAAATGTCTATTATTCTATCGTCCATATCTATCCTTCTTAATTCATACTTATTTCCTATGCTATCGTATGATAGCTCACATTTATGGGATTGTCAAAGGAATTTTTGAACGTAAAAAATCCGTCATACTTAGTTATGCTTAAGTGTGACGGATAATTTGATTATGAAAATAACTGTCTATTATACAGCCTCAGTGCTCCGCAGTTCATCTACGTTATCAGCTGCTGACTTTTCACCATTGCCAGCAAGAGTTTTGGAGAACAGCATGCATATTGTTACTAAAAGTGCAAGTACTCCCGAAGCAATAAATATGGCTGAAGTATTTGCATATGCTACAATGACGCTTAACAGAAATGAAGCAATCGGCATAGATGCAGTACTTAATGCGGTAGTAATACCATCTGTTCTGGCAAGAAAATCCTGACGTATTCTTTTAACCATAAATACATTCAGATGCGAATTGACCAATGCAACAGTATACCCCATTATGAATGTCAAAACAGCTGTAAATGTATACACTAAAATCTTGCTTGTATATAATGGCCTACATGCTGGAAGCAAAATATAAAATGCTGCAACTCCAAGGCCCCCAACCATCCAAATAGCTCTGTCTGACATAAATTTCTGCACCATAGGATATGTAATTGACCCAAACAACATACCAAATGTTGCAGCTATTCCAAGGATTGACAATATTTCTGCTCCACTCCCGAGCACTTCACCTGCAAGAGGTGCCTGCAAACTGTTTAATGGAACCATAATTGCATTTAAGAAAATAGACAATACCATAAATATTTTAAGCATATCATCTTTTTTCACATAAGAAAATCCATCTGCTAAATCATTAAAATATTCCTTACTGTCAAACTTCTTTTTTACAAGCTTCTGCTCTTTGGTGTTAACAAACATTATGATAACTGCTGACATAATAAATGTAGCCATATCTATATATATTGCTCCAGATGTACCTATTAAAGCAATAATTGTAGCAGCAATCGCGGTTCCTATAAGCTCCACGATACTTCCCAATGTAGATGATAAGGACATGCCATACTCATAGTATTTTTTGTCCAGTACTTTAGGTAATAATGCAGAATTTGCTGGCCCCCTAAACGCTTCAACTGTAGAAATTATCAAAGTCGTAATAACAAGCATCCATGCCTGTAGAAATCCCAGCATATATCCTGTTGCAACAAATGCCACACAGGCTGCACGAATCAAATCTGTAACAACCATAATTGTTTTCTTTTTACATCCCTCTACCCATGCACCAGCTAATGGTGTAACAACTATAGACGGAATCCTATTAACACCAAACACAATTGCAGACCAGGCCGCATTACCTGTTATCTCATAGACAATCCACACCGACGCAATCGCATCAATTGAATCACCAAAGCGGTTGATTAATGCTGCAATCATCATTTTCATATACTCTACCTGATGAAATATGTCGCGGTAGCCGACTTGTTTTTCTTCTTTCATACATCGTTCCTCACTTAATTATTGTATCTTTAAATATTATTATATTTGCTATTTTTACTGTGTTAATATAAGTAAATGGAAATTTAAAAGTTTCCATTTATGTATAGTTGTTGAGTTCGACTTTTTACTATATAATTTATTTGTAGAAATTTTTTGAGGTAATATACAAATGAGTATTAGAAATGCTGGAAAAACAATTAAAGAAGCTCGTTTAAAGGCAGGCATGACACAGGAGCAGTTATCAGAAGGTATCTGCACAGTCCTTTCACTGTCAAGAATTGAAAATGGCTCTTCCGGGGTCAGTCCTGTGACCTTTCAGTCCCTTATGGCTCATGCCGGTGCTCCCTGCGAGCTTTATCCTATATTTGCAAGCAGGACAGACTTTGATTGCTTTTATGCCTTGAAAAGAACCCGCTATTTTCTTAATTCATGGCAGCTGCAAGAATGTTATGACGAATTAGCTGCAATTGAATCAAAAAGTTTCGCTGACAATAAACTATATTATCAAGAATGGCTATACCTATATGGCAGTCTATTAATTCGTTCTGGCTGTAATGAACACAACGATATCTATGCCATTTTCCTAGAAGCTATACATATTACCAGACCCGAAATAGATTTTGCTGATTTTCGCCAGCTATTCCTGTCCACAACAGAAATTGAACTTCTCATAGCTATCGCACAGGAATTTTTATATCTTAATGATTCAGATACTTGTTATATCATTTGTTCTCAAATTGCATCTTACTTAGCAAGTGCAGAATTAGATTATCTAAAAAAGGATTTTTTAGAGGCAGAATATGCGATATCTTACTCTAAATATTTATTGTACATAAAAGATTACAAAAAGGTATTATCCCTTGCTGATGCATATCGTCACAAAATGGTTCAAAACTCTGAGGATGCGCCTTTATTAGAACTGACTTTTTTAACC
>URLU01000047.1 GCA_900548765.1 uncultured Lachnobacterium sp. | reverse complement strand
TCTCTCTCTATAATTAAAATGCTTTCTATTCCGTTATCTCTTGCTGAGACAGCAGCGGCAAGACCAGCAGGACCGCCACCAACAATTACCAAATCATAATTTTTCATAACGCACCTCCTAAATCTCTTTGTTAAGACCTACTACAAAAGTAGATTTTCCACCATTTTTAGTAATATCGTACATGCTCATTGGAACCTCTCTCTCAAGGATTTCCATTGTTCTAGGCGAGCAGAAGCCTGCCTGACAGCGTCCCATTCCTGCACGGGTTCTGCGCTTTACCCCATCAAGGGAGCGGGCACCCAGAGGTCTGCGGATTGCATCGATGATTTCGCCCTCTGTAATCATTTCACAGCGGCAGATGATATTGCCGTAGGCTGGCTGCTCCTTGATGAGCCTGTTTCTCTCTTCAATTGATAAGGTCTCTGGCCGGAGAATGCCTTTTCTGGTTCCTACAAAATCAGGGTTTTTCTCAAGTCCTAATTTATCTGCAACTAATTTTGCAACCATCTCTCCAATGGCAGGAGCAGATGAAAGACCCGGTGACTCAATTCCAGCAGCGTTGAAAAATCCTTCTGCACCGGCAGCTTCTCCGATAATGAAATCATCCTTTGATTCGTGGGCGCGAAGTCCTGCAAAGGAAGTGATAACCTGACGGAGAGGTACGTTCTTTACAGAAAGAGCGCAGGTTGCAGCCAGTGAATCAAGACCGGCAGCAGTTGTGTTTACAGCCTCCTTGTTGTCTACGTCTACAGCAGTTGGACCTACCAGAAGGTTGCCGTGGACTGTAGGAGTAACGAGGACACCCTTGCCCATTTTGCCAGGAAGCTGGAAAATAGTGTGGCTTACATGATTTCCGGCAGCCTTGTCCAGGAGCATATACTCGCCCTTTCTTGCAGTTATATGTAATTTCTCTGAGCTTACCATGTTGTTGAATACATCAGCGTATACACCGGCAGCGTTGACTATGACCCTTGCCTCTATTGTAGAAGTCTCTGGAGCAGCACCCTTTACTGCGTCAGCACCTACAGGATTTTTGGCAACTGAAAGCTTATAGCCCGCAGATGTTTTCTCAATATTTTTAACCTCGGTGTTGAGGAAAAACTCAACTCCGTTTGTGTAAGCATTCTCAGCAAATGCCATTGTCATATGGAATGGACAAACGATACCGCCTGTTGGAGCAAGAAGTGCACAGGTTACATCATCTGCCAGGTTCGGCTCCATTTCCAGTAATTCATCTCTATTTAAAATCCTTAGGTCTGGAACACCATTTGCTTTTCCTTTTTCAAGGAGCTTTTCAAGACCGGCAGGATCCTGCTCCTTAGTGCAGACAACCAGAGAACCATTTCTCTTGAATTGAATATCCAAATCCTTGGATAACTGGTCCATCATTTTGTTTCCTCTTACATTAAGCTTTGCTTTGAGTGTTCCCGGTGCTGCATCAAAGCCGGCGTGGATAATGGCACTGTTGGCTTTTGAAGTGCCGCAGCACACATCTTCGTCTCTCTCAATGACACATGCGTTTACATGATATTTTGACAACTCTCTCGCTATGGCACTGCCGACAACACCAGCACCGATAATTGCTACATCATACATAGTTTTATCTCCCTTTCCTTTGAACCAGAACGAAAAAAAGCAAAGGAAACAAGACGAATTATGTTCGCCTATTTACCTTTGCTCATGTCTCTTGGTATACGTTTTTAATTAAGTTAATCATACCACCATAGATTAGAAAATGCAAGGTGAATTTGCAATATTATGCGAGACCCTGCTTTTTACACACATCCCCTAGCACGCATTTATCGCAGTGAGGACTGGTGCGGGCAGTACATACGGCCCGTCCATGATCCACCAGACGGTGGCAGAAATTATTGCTTTCCTCTGGTGGAATTATTTTCCAAAGCTCCATCTCCACCTTTTTAGGGTCTTTTATGCCATCCACCAGACCTATGCGGTTTGACAACCTGATACAATGTGTATCAGTTACGATGGCGGGCTGTCCATAGACATCACCCATTATGAGATTAGCACTTTTCCTGCCGACACCGGGAAGCTTTAATAAATCCTCCATATTGTCAGGCACTTTGGAATCGTATACATCCCTTAGCATTTTCATGCAGGCACTGATATCTCTTGCCTTGCTTCTGCCCAGCCCACAGGGCTTTACTATGGCTTCAATCCTGCTTACATCAGCAGCTGCAAGGGCATTGAGGTCTGGAAACTCTGCATATAAATCCTGTACCACCACATTGACTCTTGCATCAGTGCATTGGGCGGCAAGCCTGACAGACACCAGAAGCTTCCAGGCTTCGTCATAGTCCAGAGTGCAGTCGGTGTAGGGATATTCATTTTTCAAACGTTCAATAACAATTCTGGCAAGCTCTTTCTTTTGCATATATTCTCCATTGTGCTGTATTTAAAACTGATTAAAAGAATACAGCCACATCCTTAACATCTTTACGCTTTGGTCTCTGAGGGTCAGCTTCACGACAGCCCACAGCGATAACCGCTACAACCTCCTGGGTTCCAGGAATAGCCAGCAACTCTCTTAATTTGTCAGCGTTCCTGATACCCATAATCAGAGTATCAAGCCCAAGCTCTCTGGCTTTTAAAATGAGAAGCTCATTTGAAAGCCCGGATACTTCTGCGTTCTTCAACTAATTTAGTAAATTCCATGATGAGTGTTCCTCCTTGTAATTAGTAAATAAAGCATTTCCACTGGTTGGCTGCAACTAATTTCAGTTAATTATAACTCTCTGGCAAATGGATAGTCAATCGGATATGATTATTTGGAGGCAGATATTCGTATATGGTCAATCGGAACAATAAGCGATATAATGAAATAATAAAAACTCAAAATATGACTAAGAATAATGAACAATACTAAATTATAATTACAAAAATTACTCGTAAACTGAGATTGGATATTGCGCAGAGGGGATAGGCGGTTGGTGACGTGTGGAGGCTGTTAGATTTTCTTAATGTTCTATACGTTCCCCAGCAACTCGGCAACAGGACGTTGCCGAGAACGAGACTTGAGCCGTGGATGGCGAATGCGCCAAAGTGTCCAGCAAAATCTGCCAGTGGCAGATTTTGTCGGTCTCGTGTTTGCGTCAAGCATAATAAACTTATATTAGAACATTTAGAAAATCTTACAACCGTAACAAGACACCAACCGCCTATCCCCTCTGCGCAATATCCACCACACCCCAGTAATTTTGAAACGAAGAGAGGACCAAAATGCCAAAATCCCCAAAACAAAAACAAAAACTCCTATACATAATACAAATGCTAAAAAACCACACCGATGCCGACCACGCAATATCTGCCACCCGGATAATCGAAAATCTGGCAGCCCAGGACATATCCGCAGAACGCAAGGCGATATACAACGACATTGAGACTCTTATAGACTTCGGAATGGATATAGTAAAGGTTAACGGCAGAAATGGCGGCTACTATCTGGCGGACAGAGACTTTGAGCTGGCGGAGGTGAAGCTTCTGGTGGACTTAGTGCAGTCATCTAAGTTCATAACCACGAAAAAATCCAGAGAGCTTATCAAAAAGCTGGAAAAGCTTGTCACCAGGGAAGAAGCAGTGACACTTCAGCGACAGGTGGTGGTTTCAGATAGAAATAAGGCAGTCAACGAAAACATTTATTACAGTGTGGACATTATATACGAAGCAATGGCATCAAACCTCACAGTCAGGTTTAAGTATTTCGAGTGGGATGTGAATAAAAACATGGTTCCCAGGAAAAATGGTGCAGTCTATGAAGTCAGCCCCTGGCTTTTGACATGGGACGACCAGAAGTATTATCTCATAGCCTATGATGGTGAAGCGGAAAAAATAAAGTACTACAGAGTGGACAAGATGCTGCAAATTGAAGCCGGTGGGAAAAGCAGAGAGGGAAGAAAGGAATTTGAAAAAATAGATGTGGCAGCCTTGTCCAAAAAGACTTTTGGCATGTTTGCCGGACAGGAAAGGACAGTGCAGCTTTTGTGCGAGGAAGCCCTTACCGGTGTTATAGTAGACCGTTTTGGCACGGATGTTGCACTGAGGCAGTATGATGAGAAGCATGTGCTAGCCAGAGCCAATATACAGGTCAGCAACCAGTTTTTTGGATGGATTACGGGCTTTGCCGGGAAAATCAGCATTTACGCACCGGAGGATTTGAAGACACAATACAGGGAATATCTGGAGGATATTCTGGGCTGACCTGCACACAGGAAGCCAGCCACTAACCGAACCTGCCGCTGTCAGCGTCTCTGGATGCATGGCAGCTGGCAGTTTTTCCAGCATACTTTGGTATACAGAAAACAAAAGAAGTAAGTAGATACAGGTAACATAAATATGAACAAACAATATGAAATCGAAGTTGACAGCAACACAATCCATGTCAGCAGAAAGAAAATCAAAAATATGTATCTGCGCATCAAAAAGGATGATGCAAGAATTGAGGTCAGTGCCCCTCTTAAGATGAAGGACGCACAGATTATCGCCTTCATAAAAAGCAGAAGAGACTGGATTAATGATGCAAAAGCCAGAGCAGAAAAGCTTATGGAAAAGGAAAATGACATCCCGGTGCTTGCGCCTTTTCAGGAAAGAGAGCTGCGCTATGCCTTAAAGAAAAGGATTGAGGAGCTGATAGCCAGATGGGAGCCTGTCATGCATGTAAAATCAAATGGTTTTACCATAAAGAAGATGAAGACAAGATGGGGCTCCTGCAATGTGAACTCCCACCACCTGAACTTTAATTTTGCCCTGGCAATGGTACCGGATGAGTGTCTGGAGTATGTGGTTGTCCATGAACTCACCCACCTTTTGGAGGCCAGCCACAATGAGAAATTCTGGAGCCTGATGGAGTTTTATCTGCCGGGAAGCAAAGAACTCAGAAAGAAGTTGAACACCTTCCCTTGTACATGTTATACTTAAATTTGAAATGACTATTAAAGAGCAGACAAAATGGAGATTATGAAAATGGAATTATGGGATATATATGATGTGAATAAGCAGAGAACCGGCCGCACCATG
Organism: uncultured Lachnobacterium sp.; assembly: GCA_900548765.1. Classification (GTDB taxonomy): domain Bacteria; phylum Bacillota; class Clostridia; order Lachnospirales; family Lachnospiraceae; genus Roseburia. The sequence continues at coordinate 7,877 of URLU01000047.1, read as the reverse complement.
AAGAGAAATGACTGGACCATGAAGCCGGGAGATTATCATCTTTCAGTGCTGGGCATAATCAGAAGACCAGACGGCAGATTCCTTATTACCCAGCGTGTCATGACCAAGGCATGGGCACCGGGATGGTGGGAAGTGTCAGGCGGCGCAGCACAGGCAGGAGAAGAGTCATTTGAAGCTGTGTGCAGGGAAATAAGAGAGGAAGTCGGCCTTGATGTATCCCAGGCTGATGGAGGGCTTGCCTACACCTACCGCAGGGATAATCCGGACGAGGGAGACAACTATTTTGTGGATGTCTACAGATTCGATATGGATTTTAATGAGAGTGATGTGACAGTACAGAAGGAAGAGGCTCTGGGCTTCAAAATCGCCACCCTTGATGAGATAAAGGAGCTTGGGGCACAGGGAATTTTCCTGCATTATGACAGTATCAGGCATGTATTTGAAGATTAGGAGGCATATATGAGTTTACCAAAGGATCCTGTAATGCTGCTCAGCGTGGTAAATACACAGCTCAGGGATATATACCCAAGCCTTGACGAGCTGGCAAAGGCACATATGGTAGAAAAGCAGGAGCTGATTGACAGGCTGGAAGCAATTAATTATTCGTATGATGAAGCCCAAAATCAGTTTGTATAAGCTTTAAAATGTAATAAATTATGCAGCAGGAGAGAGAATGGCAGAGATAACAAAAGAAGTATTTGATGTATTTTTTAAGGAAAATTATTGTGAGATAGATTACAGGGATGTAAAGAAGGATTTTGAAGCAATTGCGGACAGAAGCCTTGAGGAGCTTTTCACGGACGAGACAGATATAACAAAGCTTAACCGCAGAAATTTCGTGATTTACCTCCAGAGTGATGTCTACTGTGAATTTGAGGATACACTGGAGGAGGTCATGGATGCCATAAATCCGGAGGTTCTGGATGCAGTTATGGATGTGTCCACTACCACATCAAATGGTGATGAGATAACAGGGATTTACTGGGAGACAAAGGATAAGCTCAGAAAGGATTTTCTGGGACTGGTATATGATGCAAAGATTGCTCCAAAGATTACGGAGCTCTAGGAGGTTTGAAATGGCAAGCTGCGATTTTTGTGCGTATAATGAATATGATGAGAATGATGATGAGTACTACTGCTCGGTGAATATGGACGAGGATGACATGGCTCGTTTTGTGCAGAGTGATTATAAGGAGTGTCCGTTTTTCAGAAATGGAGACGAATATAAGGTGGTTCGTCATCAGATGTAAAAGAATGATAAAAGCTTTAAATACTGTCTTGCATATTTGAGTGTAAGGCAGTATAATATTTTGGTTAATGTTAAAATGGTTAAATCAGATTATTTATATTCTTAAGGAGGAAAATTATGGCTGTAAAATATGTCTTCGTCACCGGTGGTGTTGTATCCGGTCTTGGAAAAGGAATCACAGCTGCATCTCTTGGACGTCTCTTGAAGGCCCGTGGTTATAAGGTGACAATGCAGAAGTTTGATCCATATATCAATATTGATCCAGGTACAATGAACCCTATCCAGCATGGAGAGGTGTTTGTAACAGATGACGGTGCAGAGACAGACCTTGACCTTGGTCACTATGAGCGTTTTATTGATGAGAGCCTTACAAAGAACTCAAATGTAACTACCGGAAAAGTATACTGGTCAGTATTGCAGAAGGAGCGCCGCGGTGATTACGGCGGAGGAACAGTTCAGGTTATTCCTCATATCACAAACGAGATTAAGAGTAGATTTTATAGAGATTTCACTTCTGATGATACAACAATCGCTATCATTGAAGTTGGAGGAACAGTTGGAGATATCGAGTCACAGCCTTTCCTTGAGGCAATCAGACAGTTCCAGCATGAGGTTGGACATGAGAATGCAATCCTTTGTCATGTAACCCTTATCCCATATATCAAGGCTTCCGGAGAGCTTAAGACAAAGCCTACACAGTCAAGTGTTAAGGAGCTTCAGGGAATGGGAATACAGCCGGACATCATCGTATGCCGTTCAGAGCAGCCTCTGGATCAGGGAATTAAGGACAAGATTGCCTTATTCTGTAACGTGCCAAATTCACATGTGCTTCAGAACCTTGACGTTGAGTACTTGTATGAAGCTCCTCTTGCCATGGAAAAGGAAAACCTTGCAAAGGTTGCCTGCGAGTGCTTAAAGCTAAACTGCCCAGAGCCAGATCTTGCAGACTGGACACAGATGGTAGAGGATTTACGTCATCCTGATAAGGAAGTAAAGATTGCGCTTGTTGGAAAGTACACAGCCCTTCATGATGCTTATATCTCAGTTGTAGAGGCATTAAAGCATGGTGGGATACCAGCTCACGCAACAGTTGACATTAAGTGGGTTGATTCAGAACTTTTAAATGATGATAATGCAGAGGAAATCCTTGGTGACCAGCAGGGAATTATCGTTCCAGGCGGCTTCGGTGACAGAGGTGTAGAAGGAATGATTTCTGCGGCAAAATATGCAAGAGAGAACAAGATTCCATACCTTGGACTCTGTCTTGGAATGCAGGTGTCAATTATTGAGTATGCCCGCCATGTATGCGGCTTCCATGATGCACATTCCATCGAGCTTGATCCTAATACAACACATCCTGTTATTGCTCTTATGCCAGATCAGAATGGTATTGAGGACATCGGTGGAACCTTAAGACTTGGCTCTTACCCATGTGTGCTGGACAAGACTTCAAAGGCATATGAGGTATATGGAACAGAGAATATCAATGAGCGCCACCGCCACAGATATGAGGTTAACAATGACTTTAGGGCTACACTTGTGGAAAATGGAATGAAGCTTTGCGGAACTTCACCAGATGGCAGAATCGTAGAGATGGTTGAGATTCCAGATCATCCATGGTTTTTGGCAACACAGGCTCATCCAGAGCTTAAATCCCGTCCAAACCGCCCACATCCACTTTTTAAGGGCTTCATTGAGGCGGCTACAAAGGTAAATAAGTAATATTTTTAGTGAGTTTTAATAGTTTGTTTATAAAGGAGCGGTTGATTTTACCGCTTCTTTTTCTTATAATAAAAAGGATTTTATAGAACTTAATGAATACTTGGAGGAACTATGGATAACAACCAGGGGTCAAATAATAACAATAATAATGGAAAAAAGAATAATAATGGGCAGATGATAATGAGTTTTATACTCGTATCCCTCATGGTACTGTTTGTCGTATCACTGGTGACAAACAAATTTTCAGACCTGAGTACACAGGAGGTTACATACACTGAATTTATCCAGCAATTGGAAAAAGGTAATGTAGCAACTGTAGATTTTGATTCATCACAGATTAATTACACACTTGTGGATGAAAAAGCTGCATATGATGTCACATATTACACAGGTTATATATCAGACCCAGAGCTGATTCAGGAGTTAAAGACTGCGAAGACCTCTGAAGGTAAGGATGTCATTGTGAGGGCAGCAGTGCCGGACAATACATCAGCATGGGTATTAAATATCTTAAGCTTTATCATTCCACTTGTTTTACTGTGGATACTCTTAGGCTTCCTTATGAAGAGAATGGGAGGCGGCATGGGAATGGGCGTTGGCAAGACAACTGCCAAGGTCTATGTTGAAAAATCCACAGGAGTCACCTTTAAGGATGTAGCAGGACAGGATGAGGCAAAGGAATCCTTACAGGAGGTTGTTGATTTCCTCCACAATCCTAAGAGATACAGAGACATCGGAGCGAAGCTTCCAAAGGGAGCTCTTCTTGTAGGACCTCCGGGAACAGGTAAGACCCTTCTTGCCAAGGCAGTTGCAGGAGAAGCAGGAGTGCCATTCTTCTCGCTTGCCGGTTCGGATTTTGTAGAAATGTTCGTGGGTGTCGGTGCATCACGAGTAAGAGATTTGTTTAAGGAAGCACAGAAGATGGCTCCATGTATTATCTTTATTGATGAGATTGATGCCATCGGAAAGAGCCGTGACAGCAGATACGGCGGTGGAAATGATGAGAGAGAGCAGACCTTAAACCAGCTCCTTGCTGAGATGGATGGTTTTGATACTTCAAAGGGGCTTTTGATATTAGCAGCAACTAACCGTCCGGAGGTACTTGATAAGGCCTTGCTCAGACCGGGACGTTTTGACAGAAGAATTATCGTTGACAAGCCTGACTTGAAGGGACGTCTTGAGACCCTCAAGGTTCATTCAAAGGATGTCAAGATGGATGAGACAGTAGATTTGGATGCACTCGCCCTTGCTACAGCAGGACTTGTGGGTTCTGATCTGGCTAACATGATTAATGAGGCTGCTATTATTGCAGTTAAGAATAACAGACAATATGTAAATCAGGCAGATTTATTCGAAGCCTTTGAGCTTGTAGCTGTAGGTGGAAAAGAGAAGAAAGACCGTGTCATGAGCGACAAGGAGAGAAAGATTGTCTCATACCATGAGGTTGGCCATGCTCTTGTATCTGCCCTTCAGAAAAACACTGAGCCAGTCCAGAAGATTACTATTGTGCCTCGTACAATGGGAGCACTTGGCTACACTCTTCAGACTCCTGAGGAGGAGAAATACCTTGAGACCAAGGAAGAGCTGCTTGCAAAGATTACAACCTATATGGCAGGTCGTGCAGCAGAGGTCGTCACATTTAAATCTGCAACCAGCGGAGCTGCAAACGATATTGAGAACGCTACAAAGATTGCAAGAGCCATGGTTACCATGTATGGTATGTCAGACCGCTTTGGAATGATGTGTCTTGCAACAGTTGAGAACCAGTACCTTGAAGGCCGTGCAGGACTTATCTGTGGTGAGGATACCTCAGCAGAGATTGATAAGGAAGTACTCAAGATTATCAACGAAGCATATGACGAGGCAACCAGACTTCTTGAGGAAAACAAGGAGGTACTTGATAAGATTTCGGAATACCTATATGAGAAGGAAACTATCACAGGTAAGGAATTTATGAAGATGTTCCGTGAGATGAAGGGGCTTCCTGATCCGGATGAGGAGAAGAAGGCTGATGAGGAGAACAAGACTGATGGAAGCAGCACCAGTGCAGACCCAAGCCTTGATGAACAGGAAAAAGCATCTGACAGTGTGGAAATGGTTTCAGAGGAAGCATTTGCAGAATCCACTGACTACACAAGCCCGGAAGCTGACAATAACAACACAGACATATTTGCAGAGTAGAATATGGAAAACACATTTAACATACAAGAAGAATTAAAAAAACTCCCGGATCAACCGGGAGTTTATATTATGCATGACAAAGCTGATGCTATTATCTATATAGGGAAGGCAAAGAGCCTGACCAAGAGAGTTCACCAGTATTTTCAGAAGAGTCATGATGAGGGTATAAAGAAGCGGCAGATGGTGGAACATATCGATCATTTCGAGTACATTATTACGGACTCGGAGCTGGAAGCGCTGGTATTGGAGTGTAATCTGATAAAGGAGCACACACCCAAGTACAACACCATGCTTCGCGATGACAAGACATATCCATATATCAAAGTCACCATTGGAGAGGATTATCCAAGGGTGCTTTTTTCGCGGGATATGAAGAAGGACAAATCCAGATATTTTGGTCCTTACACCAGTGTTACAGCAGTCAGAGACAGCATAGATTTGATTAATAAAATATATAAGCTCAGAACCTGCAACAGGAAGCTGCCAAGGGACATCGGCATGGACAGACCCTGCCTGAATTACCACATACACCAGTGTGCAGCACCCTGTCAGGGTTATATATCCAGGGAAGAGTACAGGGAGAGGGTAAATGCTGCTCTGGAATTTCTAAATGGTAATTTTGGTCTGGTGCTAAAAGATTTGGAAAGTAGGATGATGACAGCCTCTGATAATCTGGAATTTGAAAAAGCCATGGAATACAGAGACCTGATAAACAGCGTCAGGCAGATTGCCCAGAAGCAGAAGATTACCCACACAGACGGCGAGGACAAGGACATCATAGCCCTTGCCAATGACGATACAGATGCTGTGGTACAGGTGTTTTTTGTCAGGGATGGCAAGCTGATAGGACGGGACCATTTTCATGTGCGTGTAGGTACAGAGGACGATATAAACAGTATACTGACAAATTTTGTAAAGCAGTTCTATTCCGGTACCCCGTTTATACCGAGGGAGATAATGCTGCAGGACACAATCGAGGATGTGGAAGTCCTTGAGGAATGGCTCACAGGCAAGCGTGGCAGCAAGGTATCTATCAAGGTGCCTCAAAAGGGTATGAAGGAAAAGCTTGTGGAGCTTGCCAAGAAAAATGCAGAGCTGGTATTAAGCCAGGATAAGGAACGCATAAAACGAGAAGAGGGACGTACAATAGGTGCTGTAAAGGAAATCGAGAGACTACTTGGCATGAAGGGCTTAAACAGAATGGAGGCCTACGATATATCAAACTTCAATGGCTTTGAGACAGTTGGCTCAATGATTGTGTATGAAAAAGGCAGGCCGAAGCGCAGTGACTATCGTAAGTTTAAGCTCAGAACCGTGACAGGACCGGATGACTATGGCTCCATGTATGAGGTTCTGACCAGACGATTTACCCATGGCATGCAGGAACAGGAAGAGATAAAGGAAAGTGAAAAAGAAGAGGAAACAGGTAGCTTCAACAGGTTCCCGGACATCATCATGATGGATGGTGGAAAGGGTCAGGTAAATGTGTGCATACAGGTGCTTGGAGAGCTGGGACTGAATATTCCGGTATGCGGTATGGTGAAGGATGATAACCACAGAACCAGAGGCTTGTACTACAACAACGAGGAGATTCCTATTGACAGGCACAGCGAGGGTTTTAAGCTTATTACCAGAATTCAGGATGAAGCCCACAGATTTGCCATAGAATACCACAGATCCTTAAGAAGCAAGGCACAGGTACATTCGGTTCTTGATGACATAGAGGGAATTGGAGAGACCAGAAGGAAAGCCCTGATGCGCAGATACCAGTCACTTGATAAAATCAGGGAGGCATCAATAGAGGATTTGGCACTGACAGAATCCATGAATGAGCGGGCGGCTAAGCAGGTTTATGATTTTTTTCATAACAAGGACACAAGACGATAATTTTGTGGTATACTACTCTTGATATTTTGCCTTTTTATGGCAGACGATTAGAAGGGGGATTCAGATATGCTGAGCAGTAAAAGTGGAGTATCGGTTGCTAAGGTAGCTGAGCTGTTAGATTTAAAGAATTACACAAGCGACATTGATTTAAAAAACAGAAGAATTGAGTGTAGTGATATTAACAGACCAGCCCTTCAGCTTACAGGTTATTTCGAGCACTTCGAGCAGTCTCGTATACAGATAATAGGAAACGTTGAGTACACATATATCCAGCAGTTGTCAGATGAGGAAAAGCATCACAGATACAGTGAGCTTATGAAATTTGACATACCTTGCGTTATATTCTGCCGTGATTTAAAGCCGGGGGATGTTTTCATGGAGGAAGCCAAGAAGCAGAGCATTCCTGTACTGGGAACAGATAAGCCGACATCAGAGTTCGTGGCAGAGCTTATATACTGTCTGGGTGAGCAGCTTGCGCCATGTATTTCAGTGCATGGAGTACTGGTAGACGTATATGGCGAGGGTGTTATGATTACCGGCGAGAGTGGAATTGGTAAGAGCGAGGCAGCTCTTGAGCTTATCAGAAGAGGACATCGTCTGGTAACAGATGATGTAGTGGAAATCAGAAAGATAAATGACCATACCCTCATAGGAACATCACCTGACATCACACGTCATTTCATAGAGCTTAGAGGAATAGGCATAATTGATGTAAAGACCCTCTATGGTGTAGAGTGTGTCAAGGAAAAACAGCAGATAGATTTGGTAATCAAGCTTGAGGACTGGAAAAAGGAAGCAGAGTATGACAGACTTGGACTTGAGGAAGAATATATAGAGT